>NZ_NDIM01000200.1:0-4080 GCF_002241375.1 Vibrio sp. V19_P1S1T109
CACCTCAACCCACTGTATAAGAGACCTAAGCACATGAGAATTTTGCGTGGCTCCCCAGCGCTTTCTGAGTTTCGTGTTAACAAACTCGTTGAACTTTGTCGTGAACAGCAACTGCCTGTATCGGGTATTTACGCGGAGTTCATGCATTTTGCTGATCTCTCTGCGGATTTAGACGCTCAATCCCTTGAAAAATTAGAGAAACTACTCACTTATGGCCCAACGATTCAAGAACATGAGCCACAAGGTCTTCTTTTACTGGTCACTCCTCGTCCTGGAACCATCTCGCCTTGGTCTTCCAAAGCGACGGATATTGCGCATAACTGTGGTTTGAATGAGGTGAAGCGCTTAGAGCGAGGCACGGCTTACTATATCGAATTAGATCGCGAACTTTCTCAACCGCAACTTGTTACGCTTTATTCCCTGCTGTACGACCGAATGATGGAAGTCGTGTTTACCGATTTCGAATCAGCAACTTCACTGTTTAAAGTCGCTGAACCTGCTCCCGTAGCGTACGTCGACTTGCTGAATGGCGGCCGCTCAGCGCTTGAAAAAGCAAACGTTACCCTTGGGCTTGCATTGGCTGACGATGAAATTGATTATTTGTTCGAAAGCTTCGTCACTAAGCTTGAGCGTAATCCAACCGATATCGAATTAATGATGTTTGCTCAAGCAAACTCTGAGCATTGTCGCCATAAAATCTTCAATGCCGATTGGACTATTGATGGCGTTAAGCAAGATAAATCGCTGTTTAAGATGATCAAAAACACTTATGAAGTGACTCCTGATCACGTGCTGTCTGCCTATAAAGATAATGCCGCCGTCATGGTGGGTTCAGAAGTTGGGCGTTTTTTCCCTGATCCAGAGACACGCCAATATGGTTATCACCATGAAAAAGCGCATATTTTAATGAAGGTGGAAACACACAACCACCCGACGGCGATTGCTCCTTGGCCGGGCGCTTCAACGGGGTCCGGTGGTGAAATTCGTGACGAAGGTGCAACGGGGATTGGTGGAAAACCTAAAGCCGGGTTAGTCGGTTTTACTACTTCAAACTTGCGTATTCCTAATTTTGTGCAGCCTTGGGAAACGGATTTTGGTAAACCGGGGCGCATTGTCACGGCACTCGATATTATGCTGGAAGGCCCGCTCGGTGGCGCGGCTTTTAACAACGAATTTGGTCGTCCAAACTTGTTAGGTTACTTCCGTACTTACGAAGAGAAAGTTAACTCTCACGCAGGTGAAGAAGTGCGTGGTTATCACAAACCAATCATGATTGCTGGTGGGATGGGGAATATCCGCGACGAGCATGTGCAGAAAAAAGAGATCCCAGTTGGCGCGAGCTTAATTGTGCTTGGTGGTCCGGCAATGAACATTGGCCTTGGTGGGGGCGCCGCTTCTTCTATGGCATCTGGTCAATCTGCGGAAGATCTTGATTTTGCGTCGGTACAGCGTGAAAACCCAGAGATGGAACGCCGCTGCCAAGAGGTGATTGATCGCTGCTGGCAACTCGGTGAGGCGAATCCGATCGCCTTTATCCATGATGTGGGCGCTGGTGGTATCTCAAACGCATTGCCTGAGCTTGTTGATGATGGTGAACGTGGCGGTATTTTCCAACTGCGTGATGTACCTAACGATGAGCCGGGAATGAGCCCGCTTGAAATTTGGTGTAATGAATCACAAGAGCGTTACGTACTGGCTGTAGCGCCAGAAAACATGGCGCGCTTTGACGCCATTTGCCAACGTGAGCGCGCGCCTTATGCTGTTGTGGGCATTGCCACTGAAGAGCGTGAACTGAAATTGGAAGATTCACATTTCGACAATACGCCAATTGATATGCCGATGGACGTATTGCTTGGCAAAACACCTAAAATGTATCGTGATGTGAAGACGCTGAAAGTTAATAATCCAGCACTTGATCGCCGTGATATCGAATTGAACGAAGCGATTGATCGTATACTGCGTCTCCCTGCGGTTGCAGAAAAAACCTTCCTCATCACCATTGGTGACCGAACCGTCACTGGTTTGGTCGCTCGTGACCAAATGGTTGGTCCGTGGCAAGTGCCAGTAGCAAACTGCGCGGTCACTGCGGCAAGTTATGATACTTACCATGGCGAAGCGATGTCGATGGGTGAGCGCACGCCAGTTGCCTTGCTGGATTTTGGGGCATCGGCACGTTTAGCTGTGGGCGAAGCGATCACCAATATTGCCGCTACCCATATCGGTGATATCAAACACATTAAGTTGTCGGCGAACTGGATGTCACCAGCGGGTCACCCAGGTGAAGATGCTGGTTTGTATGAGGCAGTAAAAGCGGTCGGTGAAGAGCTTTGTCCTGCGCTCGGCCTGACTATCCCAGTGGGTAAAGATTCGATGTCGATGAAGACCAAATGGGATGAAAATGGCGAACAAAAAGAAGTGACCTCTCCGCTATCCTTGGTGATTACGGCATTTGCTCGTGTTGAAGATGTGCGTAACACCATTACGCCTCAGTTAAGAACCGATAAGGGCGAAACCTCACTGGTTTTGATTGATTTAGGTAATGGTAAGAATCGCTTGGGCGCAACGGCGTTAGCACAAGTTTACAAACAGTTGGGTGATAAACCCGCAGACGTAGATAATGCGGCGCAGCTTAAAGCCTTCTATGAAGCGATCCAAACCTTGGTCGCGAATCAGCAGATTATCGCCTATCACGATAAAGGTGACGGTGGTTTATTCGTTACTCTAGCTGAAATGGCCTTTGCTGGTCATTGTGGCGTGAAAGCCGATATTGCCGCGCTAGGCGATGATGCATTGGCCACGTTATTTAATGAAGAGCTGGGCGCAGTCATTCAAGTTCGTCACCACGATTTAGAGACGGTGATCTCGACGCTAACGGCGCATGGTTTACAAGCGTGTTCACACGTTATAGGTCGTGTTGACGCTTCTGATGAGCTAGCCATTACCGCTGGTGAACAACCTATTGTTGTGCGTAACCGCACCGAACTTCGCACCATTTGGGCTGAAACCACGCATAAGATGCAAGCGCTGCGCGATAACCCGCAGTGCGCGGACCAAGAGTTTGCAGCAAAACAAGATAACAGTGATAAAGGTCTTAACGTCAGTTTGAGCTTTGACGTGCAACAAGATGTTGCGGCACCGTATATTGCTAAAGGCGTGAAGCCAAAAATGGCTATTTTGCGCGAGCAAGGGGTTAACTCACACGTTGAAATGGCGGCAGCGTTTGATCGCGCAGGCTTTGAAACAACCGATATACACATGAGCGACATCTTAACGGGTCAAGCGGTGCTTGAAGAGTACCAAGGCCTCGTCGCATGTGGTGGGTTCTCTTATGGTGACGTATTGGGCGCGGGCGAAGGCTGGGCGAAATCAGTGCTGTTTAATGTACAAGCTCGTGAACAGTTCCAAAGTTTCTTCCAACGTGAAGATACTTTCTCGCTAGGAGTGTGTAACGGCTGTCAAATGCTGTCGAATTTGAAAGAGTTAATCCCTGGTGCGGATTTATGGCCGCGTTTTGTGCGCAATGAATCAGAGCGTTTTGAAGCGCGCTTTAGCTTAGTGGAAGTGCAGCAATCTGATTCACTGTTTTTTAATGAGATGGTTGGCTCGCGCATGCCGATTGCGGTTTCGCATGGCGAAGGGCGCGTTGAAGTTCGTGATACAGCACATTTAACGGCGATTGAACAATCGGGCACCGTTGCGCTGCGTTTTGTGGATAACAACGGCCATGCCACGCAGCAATATCCGAACAACCCAAATGGTTCACCAAATGCCATTACAGGCTTAACGACTCAAGATGGCCGTGTGACGATCATGATGCCGCACCCAGAGCGCGTGTTCCGCACGGTAGCGAACTCTTGGCATCCTGATTCTTGGGGTGAAAACAGCCCATGGATGCGTATGTTCCAAAATGCACGTAAGAACTTAGGGTAACTCACCTTGTCGCCAGTGAGAGAAACGACTTAGTCTTGTTATTCCAGCCGCTGCAACTCAGCGGCTTTTTTGTTTACTTTGAGGATGAATTTTTTGTAAAAAATGCAGAAAAAAATTGTGATTTGTGCTCTAATGCCGCGCTTACCAAGG
>NZ_NDIM01000055.1:0-4030 GCF_002241375.1 Vibrio sp. V19_P1S1T109
TTCACTATTACTGCTCTAACTGCGGCCATGCTGGCCGGTTTCGCTCACGCTGATGTTCCTGTTGGGGAAGGCGAAGGAAGTAAAATTTATACTTTCGATATTGGTACTACACTTAATGAGACTCTTAGTGTTGACTTTCTTTTCAATGGTCAAACCGTTAAACCTGATCAGCAATACCAATATACAATGAGCTCACCTGGGGCATCTATAGTTCCTGGTTATGTTCCAGGCGGTAGGTCTATGTATACTGCTATTATGAAAGACCATGTGCTTTCTTCTAATGTCAGTGCTAACTCTTTTACTTTAAGATTCCATAACACACAGCCGATGACATTTGATGACGGTAATACTACTGTCAACTGTCTAGATGTAGGGGCTACCTCTTGCGGGGTACGACATGAGGCATGGGTAGAGGGTATTACAAACTGGGCACAAATCTCTGAGGGAGATATTGTTGCAACTGGCTTCCAAGCAGGGCGACCTTTTAAAGGTTTTTATGTTGTCCATTATCATAGTGATTCAAAACTTAGTTTCCCCTCAGGCGATTATAGTGAACAATGGCAGTTAACGGTTACACCTGAAATTTAACTTGTCTATACCTTCATCGATATATATGTATAGAGCCGCTTATTATAGTGGCTCTTAATACCTCAAACATCATATAACCAGCATGTTTTACACCAGCATGTTTTACATAGTCAATAGGTCCACCAATGAAGATTCATCAATTTCTTGCCAATATAATTGTTGCAGGGCTTCCTTTACTCACTAACTCAGCGATGGCAGCTTATTTTGAAATCTCGCCAATATTTCATGACACTCAAGGTGAACGTGTTAATTACAGTCTTACCTCACAAAATAAAACTGATGACCAATATATTAAAGTTAACGTAACAAAAATTTTGTCACCTAATAATGACGATGAGCAAGAAGTTGCGATAAATTCATTACGTGATATTCGGGTTATTCCTGACAAGTTGATTTTAAAGCCCAACGATCAACGTCGAGTACAAGTGTTGGTACTTGATCAGGATATCGACACGGAACAAGTATATCGTATTTATTTTGAGCAAGTGACAGCAGACCAATATCACGGCTCAGCACGTGAAGACAATGATATTTCAGCCACTACAGGGGTCAGCTTATCATTAGGCGGGGTAATTCGTGTGCAGCCGAAAGAAAATAAGCCAAACATCGTCGCCAATGATGATCATATCGTTAACCAAGGCAATTCACATTTTCAGATCGTATCAGAGTGTATCGGTACGAGTATGGCTGATTGTGCATGGGAAAAGCCAGAAACCAATATCAATATTTACCATAATAACTACTATCAGTGGCAAACCCGTGATGATAAGCCGGTAGCTGCGATTAACTACCGCTACCCTCATCAACTTAATAAATTGTTGACACTCAAGAAAGATCGCTAGTCCTATTGCATTGTTTATTTAGTAAGGTTTCGAAATGTTTTTAAATAAAAAAACACGTCAACAATGGTTGTCGCTGTTAATTCTTATACCTTCTGCATCGGTACTCGCGGTTCCTGCTGGTTTCGAAGCTTTGCTTGAACAACGTAATGAAGTCGTTGAACTTCAGTATAATAATACTTTTATGGGCTATTTTCAGGTTGCAATAAACCACGATACATTGACGTTTCTTGAACCACAGCTTGTATTTAATGACTTGAAATCAATGGTACAGGAAGTGCATCATCAGGCATTTCAAAATAAATTAAGCGCTGATTTTCCATTGGTCAATGAACGCTACTGCGCGATTCAACCAAGTAAATGTGATATTAAATCCAATAAAGTCTTACCCGTTTACGATCAAGACGCGCTGTCGATCAATATCAACATCGATGCGGATTGGCTTAATCAGCGGACTGACACGGGCTATTATCGCACCGCAGACAGACGCCAAAAGCGCGCGTGGTTACAGTCGTTAAACCTTTCAACTCAAACTGGGTTTGATGATACTTATCAACTCGGTTTACGTGGCAACACCACTATAGGGTTAGCTAATCATACCTATGCTGCATTTGAGTCTAGCATCAGCAACACGCATGATGAAACAAACAGTGCCATTGATTCTGCGTACTTAAGGCATGATTTTGATCAACGCTGGTATCTAAAAGCTGGGAAATTAGCCAGTTACTCGGCAAATCGCTCGAGTGAGGGTGGCTTTAATCATCAGCTTTTGCCAAACAACACTGTCAATGGCCTGCAATTTGGCACTGGTATGCAGTTTTATCAAGCACCAACTGCTGAATTTGGTCAGCAAGATATCGATATCTTTAGCGCAACAGGCGGTAAAGCCGATTTCTATCTGTATGGCGTGCTCATTCATTCTCAGGCACTCAATCCCGGCTATAACCAAATTCGCCGCAACGATCTCCCTTCTGGCAGTTTTGATGTTGAAGTGAAAATCTTTGAAGGTGCAGAGTTTTCACGCACTGAAGTTTATTCACTTCAAAGCCCATTGAGGGTGAGCGATGGCCGCGCGCAGTGGTTATTAAAATTCGGTCAAACTGAACAAAGTGACCAATCCGTTGTTGAGTTAGCTACATGGTTACCGCTTGCAGATAAAAACCTATGGCTAAGTGATATCTCGTTGGCATCACAAATCAGCCGAGATCATTGGTTAAGCGAAATCGGCTTATCAGCAACTGATACTTTTGCATTCACTCCTGAAATCATCTCAAGATGGTCTTTTAACGGGCGTTTTATTACTGGCCAGGAAAACGGTAACCAAATTCAAGGTTGGAGCTTAACCAATAGCATAAATCTGGATAAATTAAGCTTAACAGCTGAAAACCGCTATATTAATCAAGATAGCTGTATCAGTTCAGGTCGCTATACCTGCATGGATCAATGGCGAGTTAATGCAGGTACAAACTTGTTGGGTAACAATGTACGAGTCGGTTATGACGTAACCGAGCGACGTTATGATCAGTTACAGCGTCCGGATGCAAAAATTTCTCGTCGCAGTATCAGTTTGGGTCGTAATTTTAGATTTTCTGATCTTAACAGTAATTTAAGTGCGACCTGGTCAGAGAGCCGATCGAAAGCTAAAGACACCGATAGCGTTTTTTATATGAATTTATCATTATCGTTACGTAACACCGATGATTCGTATTATTCATCAATTACCTATAACAACGGTGATAAGGCTATTAATGCAGGCTATAGTCGAAGTGGAAAAAACAATGATCAGCTAAACCTCCGTCTTGAGCAATATGATAACGGTAACGTCAATCTGTCTGGAAATGTGAACAGAAACTTTAATGAATTAGGCTCCTTGTCTGGGGTTGCATACATGAGTCGTAACGAGAAAAAAAGCAAAGAATCGGCATATCTTGGATACTCAATGGGTTTTTCACTAGATGAGGATGGACAGTTTGCAATGGGACGAAGTGGAATTAATGACCATAGTGCCGCTGTTATTGTTGAAAGTGATTCTGGAGAGCCGGTAGCGCATTCAGTCAGTGGATTAGGTTCTGAAACAGACTCTCAGCCAATACTTCCACGAACAATGCATCCTATTTCTGGTTATCAAGAAAATACATACCGTATTTCTGAAAGCAATATATCCCATGGTTCAGGGGTTCAGTCATTACTAACTGGAACCGATAAGCGAAATGTTTTTTTAACTCCGGGTAACATATTGATCCATAAATTAAAAACAGATACTCAATATTTTTACATTGGATCTATTCATGATCACAAGAATTTGATAACAAGTAAAATCGAAAACAAACAGATATCAATGGTAGATATCGATAGTGATGGAAACTTTCTTATTCAAGCAAGTGAAAAGCTCGATGGTTTAACTATGCGAAATGAAGATGAACGTTGGTATTGTTCATTTGTTAATGTTGAAGATATTAACGGCATCCACCAAATAAACGCTCTAACATGCTCTAAGGTTGACTAAATGAATTACAAAATTATATTTCCAACGTTACTACTTTTCTCTAGTATGTCACAAGCTACTGAGCGTGTTATCTATGGAAATTTCATTGATGCTATTG
>NZ_NDIM01000029.1:0-23802 GCF_002241375.1 Vibrio sp. V19_P1S1T109
CTTTTAAGCCCCTGAACAAAAGGCTAGTTAATACAAGCAACTACACTAATTTTCGTTATTTTAAATTTGGAATAATTTATTCTAAATAATACAAGGATCGCGCATGTCTGTGATGCATAAAATCGTCAGCCGCCGCACTCAACTCTCTCGCAGTGAATTACAAATCGCCGATTGGATCATCGCTCATCCAGAAAAAGCCGCGCTCGCCACCAGCCAAGTACTGGCCGAACACGCAAAAGTCAGCCAATCGAGCATTGTCAAATTTACCCAGAAAATTGGCTTTAGGGGCTACAGTGAGTTTAAGTTAGCGCTGGCCGAAGAGCTTGGCCGTAAATTGGCGTTTCAGACCACGCCACTGCACAGCAATATTCTGGCTGACGACCCACTGGCGGTGATCGCACAAAAATTGGTGCAAGCGAAAACAGAGGCGATGTTTCACACCACCAACGCGCTTTCATTTCCCCATTTCAACCAAGCGGTACAGTGGATAAACCTCGCCAACCGCGTGCAAATTATCGGTATCGGCGGCTCTGCGCTCACCGCAAAAGATTTGGCTTTTAAGCTCCTGAAATTAGGCATCACCGCGCTCACAGAACAAGATAGCCACGTACAAATCGCCACCGCACGCACGCTGGGTGCGCAAGATGTTCAAATTGTGATTTCATTTTCAGGAGAGAGAAAAGAGATTTTGATTGCCGCCGAAGCGGCCAAGCAGCAAGGAGCAAGCGTTATCGCGCTCACCTCTCCGAAGAAAAATCGATTACGTGAATTAGCCGATCTCTCTTTTGATACGATTGCCGATGAAAGTGAACATCGCAGCTCATCCATCGCCTCTCGCACCGCGCAGAACGTTCTAACCGACCTGTTGTTTATTACTCTTGTACAGCAAAGAGACGAGTCGGCGCGTCAATTGATCCAAGACATTTCATCTGATATTCGTCAAATCTTTTAACGGAACTAATCGCTCTCTTCAATGCAGTGCATGCGATGAAAAACGCGATGAATGATCGGTGCAAATAGGGTAGCCAATGAAACGAAAAAGACCGTTTCGATAAATAAGCTGTAAAAGGCTAAAAAGAGATGCAAGCTCGGCGCAAGATGCAGATTGATTATCGGGTAGGGAAGCTCGAGGCCACTGACCATCGAAAGCGCATTCAACCACGCTTGCGCCGCTGGGAGATCAGCTAGGTAGACAAAACCCACCACTCCGGGAATGAGGCCAGTCAACAGCAGTAACGCAGCGATCGCCGCATAGCGTAAGCAGCGCCATGTAAAACGCTCAACGGAGATAACTTCTTGATGAATCGACTCAAATTTCACGCCAGCCTCCTTGATGTTTGCCTAATCATAAGCAATGGCGGCTTAATAATGAAGGACCAAAAGGCGGATATGCAGAGTTGATCTACACGCTTAGAAACCTCGCGCTAATAATTGCGCGAGAAACGCCAGCTCTTCTTGGCTCTCTTTGATGGCAAGTGCTTCAAGCCAAACCGACTCGCTGTAATGCTCGGCTTTGAGAAAAAGTAAGCAACCTTCAAAATCAATCAACCATGAGTGAATGTCCGTATCCCACTGTTTTTCTATCACTGTAGCCGAAAGCTGCTTGACCAAACGCTCGCCTAGTGCAGGAAAAGTATCGACATCAAAACGCGGTGTACTCAAGACGAGTCGCCCTTCATCTTGTAAATTGTGTGCTAAACCGAACTCAGCCATGGTGGGTTAAGTGCTCCTGAATCAGGTCTAAAAATGGGTCGGCGTACTTTTCAAGCTTGCGTTGCCCAACGCCGTTAACGGCCAACATTTCTCCGTACGAAGTGGGCAATATTTCCGCCATATCAATTAAGGTCGCATCGCTAAAGACCACGTAAGGCGGCAGGCCATCTTCATCAGCAATCGATTTACGCAATTTACGCAATTTGGCAAACAGTGGTTTGTCGTAGTTTTTGTTGGATAACTTATCTGATTTCGCCGCACGAGCGGCTGTGTCTAAGCGTGGAATAGCTAACTCTAATGGCATTTCTCCACGCAACAGCGGCCGCGCCTCTTCCGTCAACTGCAAGGTCGAATTGCGAGTAATGTTTTGCTGCAACAACCCTTTATGGATCAACTGACGGAAAATACTCACCCAATAATCATGGCTATGATCGCGACCAATGCCGTAAGTCGTGAGCTTGTCGTGGCCATTTTCACGAATACGGATATTTTGCATACCGCGCATCACTTCCACCACATAACCAATACCGAAACTTTGGTTGACGCGATAAACGCACGATAATGCTTTTTGCGCCTCTTGCGTGGCATCGAAATGCTTGGGGGGATCAAGGCAGATATCGCAGTTGCCGCAAGGTTTGTCTCGATATTCACCAAAATAATTGAGCAACACTTGGCGGCGGCAAGTTTGTGCTTCAGCAAAAGCGCTCATCGCGCCCAACTTATGGCTTTCCACCTGCTTTTGTGGCCCTTCCGGCTTCTCATCTAACATTCGACGCAGCCAACTGATGTCGGCCGGATCATAGAGCATCATCGCTTCAGCTGGCAAACCGTCTCGCCCTGCGCGCCCGGTCTCTTGATAGTAAGATTCGATGTTGCGCGGAATATCAAAATGCACCACAAAACGCACGTTGGGTTTATTAATCCCCATTCCAAATGCGACGGTAGCAACCACTATCTGAATGTCATCACGCTGAAATGCTTCTTGCACATAAGCGCGCTCATCGGCGTCCATACCCGCATGGTAACTGGCCGCTCGTAAATGGTTGTTGCACAGTTTCTCTGTCAGCATTTCTACTTTTTTGCGACTGCCACAGTAAATGATGCCGCAATGTCCTCTTTGCGTATCAAGATAGCGGATCACCTGTGAAACCGGTTTGTGCTTTTCGACCAAGGTATAGCGGATATTAGGACGATCAAAGCTGCCCAGATAGACGTGCGGTTCTTGCAACTGCAAACGGTGCAAAATATCCACGCGCGTGGCGTCATCGGCCGTTGCCGTCAGTGCCATAAAAGGCACGTGTGAAAAATGCTGTTTAAGTTGGCCTAACGCCGCATACTCAGGGCGAAAATCGTGCCCCCATTGAGAAATACAGTGTGCTTCATCCACGGCAATCATCGCCAATGGCAACTGCTGCAAGCGTTCGATGAAATCGGGCATCAAAACGCGCTCAGGCGACGCGTAAATCAGCTTCAGTTGCCCCGCATTCATCCGGTTATACACCGACATCAGCATCTCACGTGACATACTTGAATTAATACACTCAGCCGCGACACCGTTGGCTTTGAGCTGATCCACTTGGTCTTTCATCAATGAAATGAGCGGCGAGATGACTAAAGTGATGCCCTCTTTGACTAACGCAGGGATCTGATAACAGAGCGATTTTCCTCCACCCGTTGGCATGATAACTAAGCTATCTTGCCCCGCTAACGAAGCGTCAATCACCTCTTGCTGACCGACACGAAACGACTGATAACCGAACACAGTCTGTAAAATACTGTGCGGTGTCTCAGGTTGAGGATCGGTTTGTTGAGCCATTAACGTTGCGGTCATGAAATTTCCAAGGATGAACAAAAGGGGTAGAGCAACCGCTATACCGCAAAGCGTCTTATTGTAGTGGGGTTCGATGGTGAATAAAACCGCAAAATGTAGCGGTAAAGCGAATCACTTGATTCTCGGCCATTATTCGCCACTCAAACTCCCGACTAGGCGGTTGATTAACAAAGCTGCAACTTACTTGAGGAACAGTATATACTGTCGAATCGTTTCGCTGGCTCAGCACTTCACTCCTTTGAGAATTCATCATGACCGCAGAAGAACAACAACGCTCCAGACAAGGCGTTTTACTCGCTATTGGTGCTTACACTATGTGGGGCATCGCACCGATCTATTTTAAAGCAATCAACAATGTTCCTGCACTTGAGATCCTCACTCATCGCGTAGTGTGGTCGTTTTTCTTGTTAGCAGCATTGCTTCATTTTGGCCGCAACTGGCGTAGTGTACGCAGTGTGATTACTCATAAATCAAAGATGATCTATCTAATGACCACTGCTTGTCTGGTTGCGGTGAACTGGTTAATTTTCATCTGGGCGATCAATGCTAATCATATGTTAGATGCCAGTTTAGGCTATTACATTAACCCACTGCTCAATGTGGTGCTCGGCATGCTTTTTCTTGGTGAGCGATTACGCAAACTGCAGTGGGTCGCGGTAGCGCTAGCCACCATTGGTGTGGCCATTCAGTTAATTGTGTTTGGTTCGATTCCTGTGGTCGCCATCGCTTTGGCGACCACTTTTGGCTTGTATGGCTTACTGCGTAAAAAAGTGGCGGTTGATGCCCAAACAGGTTTGTTTATCGAAACCTTGGTAATGTTACCCGCGGCGTTGATTTATCTGTTGTTTATCGCCAGCTCGCCAACTTCAGATATGGCGCTCAATCCGCTTAACCTCAACCTACTGCTGATCGCAGCTGGCATCATCACGACCTTGCCTTTGCTTTGTTTCACAGGAGCAGCAACGCGTTTAAAACTTTCAACGCTGGGTTTCTTCCAATACATCGGCCCAAGCTTGATGTTTTTGCTCGCGGTCTTGGTTTACGGTGAAGCCTTCTCTAGTGATAAAGCCATTACTTTTGCCTTTATTTGGGCTGCATTGTTGCTGTTCAGTTTTGATGGTTTAAAAACAGGCCGAACCGCGCGACGCGCTCAGAGGGCATCCGTTTAATTAGGATTGTTTATTCCCCTCGTTCGTCAAAGCGATCGAGGGCTCTGTGATCATTTTTTACAAGACAGTGGCGACATGGCTGGCTAAGCTTGCATTATTCAACCCTAAATTTTGGTCTCTATGGATAAAGTGAGCTACAGCCAAACGGCCTATCCTGCGATCGGTCTGATTGATGCAGACTATCGTCAGTTTGCGTTTGATCGCCACTACCATCTTGATATTCATATTGGCCTTATCACTCAAGGAACGCAGCGCTTCTACCACCAAGGCGCTTGGCATCAGGTACAACGGGGCGGCGTAGTTCTGATGTCGCCAGATGAACTGCACGATGGGCAAGCGCACAATGGCTCTGGCTACCAAGTGCAAGTGTTTGCTATTGAACCTACTTGGCTACAGCAAACCTTAGAAGCCAAGCAGATTGAACAAGTGCTGGGTTTTGAGCAGTTAATAGTCGATGACGCGCCACTTTTTTGCTCACTGCTGCAACTTCATCACACCATGAAGCAGGATAAGCTCAGTCAACTCGCTAAAGATTGCTTACCCTACCAAGGGTTCACACCTTTACTTGAACGCTATAGCCACTTGAAACTGCCGGAGGTTAAACCGCTTGGCCAGCGCAACCTCGCCACGCTGAAAGAGTGGGTACTCAGTCAACTCGACCAACCAATCCGCCTTGAACAACTCGCTCAGCTTTGCCAGCTTTCACCCACTCAGTTTCAGCGCCATTTCAAGGCGCAAACGGGCATCACACCTTATGCGTGGTTATTGCGTTTACGTTTAGAGCAAGCGATGAAATTGTTGAAAACCGGCACCTCTAGCACTGAAGTCGCCTATCAAGTCGGTTTTTATGATCAAGCCCATTTCAGTAAGGCGTTCAAAGCAACCTTTGGCCTGCCACCCTCCGCCATCAATCGCACACTTTACTAACTAAACTGTCAGAAATTTACAAGGCAAGCACGTTTTCTCCACGCATACTCACCGTAAAACATGAGGAGAATACATGAACGAACTTTCCATATTGGCCACATTGGCTGGCGTACATTTTATGGCATTATTAAGCCCCGGCCCAGATGTGGCACTGGTGGTACAAAATTCCACCCGTTACGGTCGCAGAACCGGAGTTTTTATTGCGCTAGGGTTATCATGTGGCATTGTCATTCACTCATTGCTTAGCCTCACAGGGATAAGCTATTTGGTGCATCAACAACCCGCACTGTTTGCGATGGTGCAACTGGCCGGCGGGGGGTATTTATTCTATTTAGGCTTGGGCGCACTCAAATCCATCTACACCACCTGGCGATCGCCACAAGCTGTCGGAGTCAACAATGAGCGCTACAAGCTGATCGAAAATCAACGCCAAGCCTTTTCCCGCGGTTTTATCACCAATATTTTTAATCCAAAAGCTTTGGTCTTTTTTATCAGCTTAATGTCGAGTTTAGTGCCTGTGGGAATGTCCTTTTCAGGTAAAGGTATCGCCTTGCTGATTCTTTGGGGGCTCTCTTTTATGTGGTTCTCAACCTTGGCGTGGATGCTCTCCACCGCCCGCCTACAAAAACGTTTGCAATCACTCACTGTGTATATTGATGCGGTATGTGGCATCATTTTTACGCTCATCGGTGGACTTATTTTATTGCAAGCGCTGCTTAGCCTTAGCCATTGATGCAGCGATTCGCGCCCATTTTTGTGCGAGATCTCTTACAAACGAGTGAGCAAATATCGCTTTTTGAGTAGGAAAATCAACACCAAAAAACCTAAATAGTTGATTTTAAATAAAATAACAACCAGCTAGAGAAACCCTTTGCGAAAAAAGCGTTTCTCTAGCATTGCCGATAAATTAGAGATGGGTAATATGAACCTTGTCGGAAGGATTCTGACACGGAACAGGAAAGCACCACGGATTGGTCATCTTCAGGATGAAGAGACGACTGCTCAGGATGAATGGTCGGCACGGAAAGCAAATTGGACATTGAATGGACGCAATAGTAGCTAGGATGGTTACTACTAAGGAAAGACAATGGACACCTCTGGACGAGGCAAGGACTGAACATCAGGATGATGTAAAGGACACCGCTCAAGGAACAAGTGAAGCGCGCTAACGTGGATGGTTAGCAGACTAGGAAGTCGCCAAGGACACCGCTAGGAAGGCGAAGAACGGATTAAGCTGACGGAATTCAGCCACTATCATGGATTTGATGCATGGAGCACTTTCGTAGCTGGATTGCTGCAAGTAAGACTATAACCCCGCAGGGCGCAAGCCCTCGGGGTTTTTCTTTTGGATTGGATAAGCATATGAGTTATCCAGCTTTCATATCTTGAACGGCTAGGTTAGGTATTTGGTTTAAACAACGCCATAAACACCCCTCCCTGCCTCCCCCTCAAAGAGGGAGGAGAACAATCCAACCATCTCAGCAAAGAAAAGTACCCTTTCTTTATACAAGGAAGATCATAGTTTCTCTAGCTTGGCATAAGCAGTCACTAGCCATTTAATGCCTTCACCGTTAAAAGCGACTTGCACTCGACTTTGCGGGCCACTACTTTCGAAATTAATGATGGTGCCTTCACCAAAAATAGGGTGTTTCACGCGTGCGCCCAAACTAAAGCCCGTCTCGTTAAAGTTCTCTTTGACCGCTGTTTGACTAAAACGCCCAGCACTGCTTGGTCGGCTCACTTGCGCTTTCATGCGCACTTCATCAAGGCAGTTTTCTGGCAGCTCACGGATAAAGCGTGACGGCTTATGGTATTTATCCTGACCGTATAAACGGCGAATTTCAGCGTAAGTAATGTAGAGCTTTTGCATGGCGCGCGTCATTCCGACGTAACACAAACGGCGCTCCTCTTCCAATCGCCCCGCTTCTTCGGCCGACATTTGGCTAGGGAACATGCCCTCTTCAACGCCAACCATAAACACCAACGGGAACTCTAACCCTTTCGCGCTGTGCAGTGTCATTAACTGTACGGCATCATCAAATTCGTCAGCCTGCCCTTCGCCCGCTTCCAGCGCTGCGTGGGTTAAAAAGGCCGTCAACATGCTCATCTCATCCGCTTCTTCTGGTTTTTCAAATTGGCGTGTTGCGGTGACTAGTTCTTCCAAGTTTTCAATTCTGGCTTTGGACTTTTCACCCTTTTCAAGCTGATACATCTCAAACAAGCCAGAGGTTTTGATTACATGGTCAGTTTGACTGTGTAGCGGCATCTCAGCGCTATCATCTTCAAGGGCATTGACCAGTTCAATAAACCGGCTTAATGCGCTTGCCGCACGTCCTGTGAGCACTTTTTCTTCCAACAGCACAAGGCTCGCTTGCCACAAGGTACAGCCGCGATCTCGCGCCGCAAAACGAATGGTTTCCAGCGTTTTATCACCCAAGCCACGCGGTGGCGTATTTACGACTCGCTCAAAGGCCGAATCATCATTGCGGTTAGACATCAAACGCAAGTAACTTAACGCATCTTTGATCTCTTGGCGCTCGAAGAAGCGCATGCCGCCGTAGATGCGATAGGGCAAGCCTGCTTGAATCAAGGCTTCTTCCAAAACACGAGATTGGGCGTTGTTGCGATAAAGCATCGCACAATCCTCTAATGCACCACCTTTATCTCGCCACTCTTTGATTTTATTGACGGTAAAACGCGCCTCATCAAGATCGTTGTAGGCCGAATAGATGGAAATTGGCTCGCCTTCGCTGCCATCTGTCCAGAGCTCTTTACCCATTCGTTCGGTGTTGTTCGCGATCAGTGCGTTCGAGGCTTGCAAAATGGTTTTGGTTGAACGGTAGTTTTGCTCTAAACGAATGGTATTAACGCTCGGAAATTCCTGCGTGAATTTTTCGAGATTTTCAATTTTGGCACCACGCCAGCCATAAATGGACTGATCATCATCACCGACGATCATCACGTGGCAATCGCGCCCAGCCATCATGCGCAGCCACGCGTATTGGATGTTATTGGTGTCTTGAAATTCGTCGACCAAGATGTGTTTAAAGCGCGCTTGATAATGTTCACGAATGTGCTGCTTATCACGCAACATCTCGTGGCAACGCAGCAAAATTTCGGCAAAATCAACCAAACCTGCGCGATCGCACGCCTCTTGGTACGCGGAATAAAGCTGCAAATAGGTTTGAGTCACGGGATCGCGGTACGCATCGATGTGCTTCGGACGAAGACCTTCATCTTTTTTACCGTTAATCCACCAGCACACCTGGCGCGTAGGCCACTGCTTCTCATCTAGGTTTTGTGCTTTGATTAAACGACGCAGCAAACGCAGTTGATCTTCAGAATCGAGGATCTGAAAATCCTCAGGCAGGCGAGCGTCAAGATAGTGAGCGCGTAAAATACGGTGACAAATACCGTGGAAGGTACCATTCCACATGCCCGATGCACTGCCCATCATCAACTCTTCAATTCGGCCACGCATTTCCGCCGCCGCTTTGTTGGTAAAAGTCACCGACATGACTGAAAAAGGCGAGGCGTTTTCAACCGAGATAAGCCAAGCAATGCGATGCACCAATACTCGGGTTTTACCACTCCCCGCTCCGGCAAGCACCAGCAAGTTTTCTAAAGGCGCGGCAACCGCTTCGCGCTGTTTATCGTTGAGACCGTCGAGTAAGAGAGAAGGATCCATCATGGCTAAGCTACTGGTTATTTATACATAATTGCCCAGATTATAACCTCAAATCGCGGCAAGATGCTCGTCTCTATCACATTTTTCTGGGCATTCAAAAATGAAAAGCCCACCGCAAAGGTGGGCTAATTCGAGCTTCATCGCATTTTAAGCGCGTGACTACGCGGCGATCCCCGCATGACGCAGCAACGCATCAATTTGCGGCTCGCGGCCTCTAAAGCGTTTAAATAGCTCCATCGGCTCTTCACTACCACCCATTTCAAGGATGTTGTTCAAGAAACTTTGCCCAGTCTGTGGGTTAAAAATTCCCTCTTCCTCAAAGCGAGAAAACGCATCCGCCGAAAGCACTTCTGCCCATAAGTAGCTGTAGTAACCTGCGCTGTAACCGCCAGCAAAGATGTGGCTAAAGCTGTGTGAGAAACGGTTCCATTCAAGGCTTGGTAACACGGCCACTTTCTTTTTCACTTGGGCGAGAGTTTCCAACACTTGCGGGCCTACTTCGGGATCGTAAGTGGTGTGCAAGGTGAAATCGAACAAACCAAATTCAAGTTGGCGCAAAATAAACATCGCTGACTGGAAGTTTTTCGCCGAGAGCATTTTATCGAGCATTTCTTTCGGTAGCGGTTTACCCGTTTCGTAATGACCTGAAATAAACGCTAACGCCTCTTCTTCCCAGCACCAATTTTCAAGGAACTGACTTGGCAGTTCAACCGCATCCCACGGTACACCGTTGATGCCAGATACCGCACCCACTTCAACTTGAGTCAACATGTGGTGGATCCCGTGTCCAAACTCATGGAACAAAGTGACCACTTCATCATGAGTAAATAACGCAGGTTTATCACCGATTGGGCGATTAAAGTTACAGGTCAAATAAGCCACTGGGGTTTGTAGCTCGCCATTTTGAGTGATACGACGGCCACGGCAATCATCCATCCACGCGCCACCACGCTTATGTTCGCGCGCATACAGGTCGAGATAGAAGCTGCCACGCAGTGATCCTTTCGCATCAAAAATATCGAAAAAACGCACCGATGGATGCCAAGTATCAACCCCAGAGCGCTCTTTGACGCTCATGCCAAATACGCGGTTGAGCACTTCAAATAGGCCGCTCACCACTTTCGACTCTGGGAAATAAGGGCGCAGCTCTTCATCTGAAATATCAAACAAGTGCTGTTTCTGTTTTTCGCTGTAGTAAGCGATATCCCACAACTCTAGCGTGGTCACGCCAAACTCTTGCTGCGCAAATTGACGCAACTCTTCTACTTCACGCTCACCTTGCGGTTTCACTTTGGTGGCTAAATCATTTAAAAACCCTAACACTTGATCGGGCGTTTGCGCCATTTTAGTCGCCAGTGATTTTTCACTGTAGGTATTAAAACCGAGCATACGGGCTATTTCATGACGTAGTTTGAGCTTCTCAGCGATGATTTCGCTGTTATCCCACTTGCCCGCATTTGGCCCGCGATCCGAGGCACGCGTGACATACGCTTCATAAAGCTCTTTGCGCAGAGCTTGGTTATCACAATAAGTCATCACTGGCAGATAAGAAGGAATGTCGAGCGTTAATAAATAACCATCGAGCTCTTTGGCTTGCGCCGCCGCTTGTGCAGCTGCTAACGCCGATTCTGGCATGCCCGCTAATTGATTGGCGTCGGTAATGTGCTTGGTCCAGCCCATCGTGGCATCCAGTACATTGTTAGAGAACTTAGAACCCAACTCAGATTGACGTTTACTGATCTCGCCGTACCGTTTTTGCTCTGCCAATGGCAAGCCGATACCCGATAGCTCAAAATCACGCAGTGCATCATTGATGGTTTTTTGCTGCGCTTGAGAGAGCGAGGAAAAAGTATCGCTGGCTTTCATGCTCTTATAGGCTTCAAACAGGCCTTTATGTTGCCCAACCCAAGTGCCGTATTCAGACAGCAGCGGCAAACAGCTTTCGTACGCATCACGCAGTTCCTCGCTATTGAGCACGGAATTAAGGTGGCTCACTGGCGACCAAATGCGGCTTAAGCGATCATCCACCTCTTCAATGGGTGCAATCAAGTTTTCCCATGTTGGGGTGCTATTGCCAGCAAGACGTTTTTCAATTTCGGTGCGGCAATCTTCTATCGCTTTCTCAACCGCAGGCTTCACATGCTCTGGCTTAATGGCGGAAAACGGCGGTAAATCCGTGAAAGTGAGAAGTGGATTAGACATAAAACATTCCTTTTAAGTTAAGACGCGCCTGCACGTTGATGCATTTCTCTGCAACAGTCACTGATTGTTTCACGGCAACCGTCGATTTTGTTTATCTGAAATAGTAAATATAGGTAGGTTCAGCAATTTTCAATAGTGGCGTATAATCAGCCAATACGTTTGATTGATGAAACACACTCCATTTGGGGTGTTTTGAGAGCCTATTTTGCTAAGTTATCGCCACAGTTTTCACGCGGGCAACCACGCGGATGTATTAAAGCATATCGTACAAAGCCTTATCCTCAATGCATTACAGCAAAAAGAGAAGCCTTTTGTTTATCATGACACCCACTCTGGCGTGGGCCGTTATGACTTGACCCATGAATGGTCAGAAAAAACCGGTGAATATAAACAAGGGATTGCTCGTATTTGGCAACAAAATGTAACGCCACCCGCCATTCAAAGCTACCTTGAGGCAGTAAAAGCACTCAATGAAAGCGAAGAGTTACGCTACTACCCCGGCTCACCGCGCGTAGCGCGTGCTCATCTACGCGCGCAGGATCGTATGGTGCTCACTGAATTGCATCCGAGCGATTACCCTTTGCTCGAGCAAGAGTTCCACCGAGATCGTCAGGTATCGATTTACAAAGAAGATGGTTTCCAACGCTTAATCGGTAGCCTGCCACCGAAAGAGCGTCGCGGCTTAGTGTTGATCGATCCCCCTTACGAATTGGCCAAAGAGTACAGCGATGTCGTAAGAGCCATTGCCCAAAGTTATAAGCGCTGGGCGACGGGTATCTACGCCATTTGGTATCCCGTAGTGAATCGCGACACTATTGATGACTTGCTTGAAGGGCTGGCAAGCCTCGGTATTCGCAAAATCTTACAAATTGAATTGGGCGTATCGCCAGACACCCATGAACGTGGCATGACCGCTTCAGGCATGATAGTGATTAACCCACCGTGGACACTGGAAGGGCAAATGCAGGAAATTTTACCGTTTCTTCAGCAAGCGATTGCCCCGGTAACCGGTCATTTTAAAGTCGAATGGGTTGTACCAGAATAAACTGACCCAATCTATCAAAGAAGTAGAGAACCTTTTTCGCCTTGCTATGGTTGCCAACACCGTACAAAACCAAGGTCAAATAGGATGAAAAAAGAATAATGGAGAAAGTAATGACAACGCATTTTGATTATATCTGTATCGGTGGTGGCTCTGGTGGTATCGCTTCAGCGAACCGCGCGGCAATGTATGGTGCGAAAGTCGCACTGATTGAAGCCAAAGACCTTGGCGGCACTTGTGTCAACGTCGGTTGTGTTCCGAAAAAAGTGATGTGGCATGGCGCGCAAATTGCTGAAGCAATGCACCTTTATGCCAAAGATTACGGCTTCGATGTCGATGTCAAAGGATTAGATTGGTCAAAACTGATTGAGAGCCGCCAAGCGTATATTGGCCGTATTCATCAATCATACGACCGCGTATTGGGCAATAATAAAGTGGAAGTGATCCGCGGTTTTGCACGCTTTGTTGATGCAAAAACCGTAGAAGTAAACGGTGAACACTACACAGCAGACCATATCCTGATTGCCGTTGGCGGACGCCCAACGATTCCGGCGATTCCAGGGGCGCAATACGGCATTGATTCCAATGGTTTCTTTGACTTGACCGAACAGCCTAAACGCGTCGCGGTTGTGGGCGCAGGTTATATTGCGGTTGAAATCGCGGGCGTACTCAACGCACTCGGCACTGAAACGCACCTTTACGTGCGCAAAGAATCACCACTGCGCAGCTTTGATCCCATGATCATCGAAACACTCACTGAAGTCATGGCGGCGGAAGGCCCAACATTACATACTCATTCAGTGCCAAAAGAAGTGATCAAAGAAGCCGATGGCAGCCTGACTCTACACCTTGAAAATGGCCAAAGCCAAAACGTTGATACGCTCATTTGGGCAATCGGCCGCCACCCAGCAACCGATGCGATAAACCTAGCAGCAACGGGTGTGGCAACCAATGCACAAGGCTATATTAAGGTTGATGAGTACCAGCAAACCAACGTCGCGGGCATTTACTGTGTCGGCGATATCATGGAAGGCGGTATCGAGCTCACACCAGTTGCCGTCAAAGCAGGCCGTCAACTTTCAGAGCGCCTGTTTAATGGCAAAACCGATGCGAAGATGGATTACAAACTGGTCCCGACCGTGGTCTTTAGCCATCCGCCAATCGGCACAATTGGCCTCACCACGCAAGAAGCCCAAGCGCAATATGGCGAAGAGAATGTCAAAGTGTATACATCTAGCTTCACGGCCATGTACACCGCCGTCACCTCTCACCGTCAACCATGCAAAATGAAACTAGTATGCGCTGGCCCTGAAGAAACCGTTGTTGGCCTACACGGCATCGGTTTTGCAGTTGATGAAATGATTCAAGGCTTTGGCGTAGCCATGAAAATGGGCGCAACCAAAGCCGATTTCGATTCAGTTGTGGCAATACACCCAACGGGTAGTGAAGAGTTCGTTACCATGACGGGTTAGTGTAGGGAAAGCATCTTACACACATAAATAAATCTGGAAAACAATCAATCACTGACTATGCTGTATGTATGGTCAGTGTTTTTCTAGGTGAATTTATGTACCTCATACAATCAAGCAATGTCTATAAACAGACAGAACTATCAATCAGTGACAACACCTATCAATGCTCCCCTATTAAGGGAAATATCGGCTCACTGCCTACACTGTTCAATCAAGATGGTTCGTTCAACCACGAAGCGAACAGCTATCTGTTCTATCAGAAAGCCATCAAAGCAGCTAAAGATCTTTCTCCCTGCGCTCAAGCGTTATTGGCTTACTACCAATTCCTTGAAGACAAAGAACTCACATGGGATAAATGTCCTCCAGTCAAAAGACTAAAACCCACTTATCTTTTTCGCTCTCACCTATTAAAACAAATCAAGAATGGTGAATTAGCACACAGCACCGCAAGTATCCGAATGAATCAGATTGTTAACTACTACAAGTGGTTAATGCATGATGGATACTTGAAAATAAAAAATGAAAAAGAAGCCCCATTTAAGATGGAGTTTATCTATGTTCAAAGCACAGGCATACTGGCACACATCTCGTCTACGTTTACTGTTGAAACGAGTGATTTGCGTATCAAAGTACCCAAGGATGCAAACAGCAAGAACATTCGACCTTTATCACCACTTCCTCAAGAATCACTGAGCATTCTGACACAGCACCTTCCTAAAGCATCCGAAGAGTTACGCCTCCAAGTGTTGCTCTCTGTTGATACTGGGATGCGAATCCAAGAGATTGCAACGATCTCCCTGAATGCCCTTGATACCGCAACACCACTGGCTGAAAGCGAGCATCGTTACGAAATAGCTTTGTCACCTCAATCGACAGGTGTTCAGACAAAATACTTAAAGCAAAGGCGTGTGGAAATTTCATCAGAGCTATTAACCGCACTGCATGAATACCGTACCTCTGAGCGTAGAATCAAACGAGTAAACAAGCTTGACCAAAAACTTGAAGCACTGCCTAAAATGACTGACAACACGTTAAAGCAAGAGACTGTTGAGCGATTGGAGTTATCTGAGCGCCATGAACCGTTATTCGTCAGTGAGCAAGGCAACCCCGTAACCGCTAAGTCGATAGAAGCTCGCTGGACAGAGCTTAGAACCGAAATTAAAAAATCACACCCTACGTTTACTCATCGCTTTCATGATTTGCGCTCAACTTATGGCACTTACCGATTAAGTGACCTACTTGAAGCGGGGCTATCTTCATTAGAATGTATGGAGTTACTGATGGGATGGATGGGGCACCGAAGCGAATCAACCACTTGGAAATACTTACGCTACTTGAAACGTAAAGAGGCTTTCAAAGTTAAGTTCGGCATTTTAGACGGCATTATGCATGAAGCGTTAGGCGGTAAGAATGAGTAATATCACTTATTTACACGGCTGGAAGCCAGAGTTTTGCATTCAATTAGACACCAATGACAATAAGTTGGCTGACTTTAATCGCTTCATGGCCAAGGGGTTTCCCTCGACCGCGTCGTTACAGCAGGAAGGTCACTTTGAAGAAGCTAATAGGGAAGGCTTTATCCTTCAAATGAAGTACCGCTTTGATGATTTCATGGGTGAAGGTAAAAGCCATGATTCACTGTACACCGTCTATTCTGAATGCTCTCTATATCTTCGTTGGTGCGATGAACATGATGAAGAAGCGTTCACACAAAATGCCACTGAAGCTTACTTTGAGTCTCTTTATAAAAAGGTATTACTAGGAAAAATAAAGCGCTCTACCTACAAAAAAAAAACGATTTCATATACTACGTTTATTTAGTGATTACTTAGACCTGCCAAGCACGTACTTCGACAACATCACCATCACGGATAGTAGCGACAGTGAACCCTTTGAAGCTTACACTCGCAGTGATTTAAATCAATTGCTGCCTTTTTTGCGCAGTCTTTTTAAGCAAACTGCAAAGCAGTTTATTGAGGCCCCTGAAAAGCACATAAATACCTTTAAGAACAACCCAACCATGACGTTTGACTGGAAGGGAGAGCGGTACAAACTATGTGGTGGCATCAACAAAATGATGTGTGCTGGCACGTATCTGCTTGCTTACTACACATACGCCAATACCAGTGATTTATTCCAACTAAAGCAACCTGATAACGCCTCTACATCAGTCGGTGAGATTTGGTATACCATGCCAGCTTTTAAACGTCGAGCATTCAAAACCATTCAAGTTGAGGTGGGCCCTCATGAGTTAGATATTCCTAAATACGCAATGAGCTTCTTTGAGACGCTGCTTGAAGCCTCACGTCTTATTTCCACTAATTCCAACACCACATTATTGCAAATGGTTGCCTCAAGACAAAATACCCAGTTCAAGAACGCGACATTGCAAACTTTCTTGCGAACATGGGTAGAAAAACACTTTACCTTTACTGACCAAACGGGTCGTCGCCTACGCCCCATGATTAGTCGATTTAGAGAAACGGGCGCACAAATAACGGCTTATCATCAAGGTGAGATAGTGAACGACATCATGCTCAACAACACCTCTAACACGAGAAAGAAAAGTTATAGCAAGGGCAATCAAATCGCCAATAATGGAATGGTGCAGGATGCAATGTCCTTGCGAGAGCAAGAGATTAAACAAGGTGAAAGCACGAAAGAAGCTCAAAAAAGCTTAGGCATTGATGTGTTAGTGATCGAGGCAGAAAACATAATCAACCTCCCCAACTTGAGTCGCACTCCAAACGGAGGAAGTTGTTCTGAACCCTTTGGTGAAAAGTCAGAAAAATTCACAAAAAAAGCTCTTAAACATGGATTGCTCAAAGACGGAGAGAGATTGGCGTGCGCTGACTTACTCGGTTGTTTTGGTTGCCCGGACCAGGTCATTGTTCAATCTATTTCAGACATTTGGTGCTTATTGAGCTTCAAAACTCGTATTGAAGAATGCTTATTCTTCCACCTTGACGCTCATCACTATAAGAAGAATTTTGAAAAAATCATTGTCTTTATTGAGGCGCACATTCTGCCAAACATCAACCCCTCTCTACTGAGAGCGGCAGAAGGAAAATTGGACGATGATGGCTTACACCCGAATTGGGATGATGCTGAATCAGTACTTAACCTCATTCCAGCACGGGATATATCCAAATGAGCAACGATAAATTCAATACTGACCATTTATATTTTGCTTACTTTCCCGTAGAGCATAAAGTCCAATTTCACGATATTGTCACCTTGTACCATGAGCAACAGTTCGATGAGTTAGATGCCGTGGTGGTTTGTTGCGATAAGAACGGAAACGTCACCGCCACCTTCGGCCAAAGCGATTGGAATTGCTTTGCTTTCTCACGTAAAAAAGAAGGGAACAATCTTAATTTTTCGGAATTAGATGGCCATCCTGAATTACAACGAGAGTTAAAGTTGTTCACTTACGGTTGGCTGTTTAATCTATCCCCCCAACAAAGAAAGGCAGTAAGATTTTCAACCGTTCTCTCTCGACTTAGCAAAGCTATGATAGCCTACCGATTTCTCGTACAAGAAGGTGCGCACACTCTCTCTGCGCTTTCATCTCCCAATGTGCGTCAGAGGTTCGATGAGTACCTTATCGAACGTGAGTTTCGCTCCAGCACGCTTGAGCACGTATTTTCAGCCATCCACAAAGTCATTGATTACACCTCTTGGCATAAGATTGCGTTGGGTCTTGCTCGTATCGAAATAAACAAAGAAGTTAGACGCTTTAATGACATAGGGCGGCAACAAACATTGGTTATTCCTGAGCGCCTTTGTCGCGCCATCTATAGAAAAGCGATGGCTCTTATCGAAGAAGCGCTTCCTCATGCTGCGCTAATTGCTGAAACTGAACATAATCTCCAAGACAACTACATGCAAGGTAAGCAAGTCACAGAAGACAAGATGAAGGCTAACGGCGTCTTCACATTCATTAATTCAGATGGGAGCATTAACAATCACAAGCTTGCTAATGCAATTCATTTCAATCAACCCAAACAACTAAGTGAGCTGATTAAGCCACTAGCAAGAAAGCAACCCAATACCCCCTTGAGTAATGGTACTGACTTTCAACGATACTTAGGGCAACTAATCACGGCAAGCTACATTGTGTGTGGCGGTTTTAGTGGCATGCGCGATAGCGAACTCGACAAGCTCACACCGAGCAGTTGTTACCAAGATTCCCTTAATGGCCGAGTCTATCACCTTCTTCAATCTCATACGTTTAAATTGGGTGAAAAACGAGAAACTTGGGTAACAGCAGCGGTGTCAAAAACAGCGATTGATTTAATGTCCATTCTCACTAAAAGGTGGCGAGATGAAGCGCAATACCCCGATGAGAAATACACAAGTTCACTTTGGGTAAATCAAACATACCGCTCTCACGCTCCAAAATTAATTACGGATTGGAACGATCGTCTAAAACGGTTTTGTAAGCAGTTTGATTTTGTTATCACTAAAGATGATTACCAAGAGTGTTTGGAGTCGAACCCTCGCTCACAGGTCAAAGTTGAAAAACAGGTTGTGGTCGGTCAGCCTTGGCCTATGTCTACTCACCAATTTAGACGCACGCTGGCCTTTTACTGCGTTAAAAACCGATTAAGTTCGATGGTTGCACTCAAGCAGCAATTCAAACATCTGTATCTGGCAATGACAGAGTGGTACACGAACGGGGGGCAATTAGCCAGCCTTCGTAATTTAAAGGCCGATCCACAAATCCAACAAACTCTTGATGAGATTAACGCAGAAACTACTGCCAATAAAATCTTTAAACAATGGCACTCAGATGAAACGCTATCAGGCTCTCATGGCAAAGCGATCATGAAAATGCGAGGGGATGTGCCGACCATTTATAGCTCATGGGATATTATCTATAAAGCCGTAAAGGATGGTAAGTTGACGCTTCATGGCTCACTGCACAGCTACTGCAAGAGCGGCTATGATTGTGATATGGATGGCGTTGTTGCACCGCAGTTTTGCGTCGATTGTTCGTCTGGAAGCAGCATCATTGATGAGCAGCAAGCAAAGTGGTGGCAAAAGAGGCATCGTAGTTTATCCGCCTATATGGCAACAGGAGACGATATTACGGTCACGGATAGAAGCCATTACATTACTCAAATTAGAGCAGCAGAAAACGTTATGCGTGACTTTAAAATGGAATTTACCCCTTTTGAAGCTGAACTTAATATCACACGGAGGTTTAAGCATGAGTAAGAGCGAAAACACACTACTAGCATTAGAGGCAGCTTTAGACCGAATTGCTCATGGAAAACCCAAGCGTATACCAACTCACCGTAAGCTCAGTGTTCGGGCTGTTGAGGAAGAGGCTAACTTGGGTAATGGCAGCGGTTATTACTACCCTGATTTTGTCGAAAAGGTTAAACAGACCAAAACTGAAATTGCGGCTGGAAAAGGTGAAATAGTCCAACCAGAGATCCAGACTATTCGCACCAAGCTCAAAGAACAAAAGCGCATTAAGGACAACTACAAAACTAAGTACGAGGCGGAGCGAGAGAAGTTAGCCCTGTTTGCAGCTTCACAACATCATCTAAACGACAAGCTTGTTCAGGCATTAGCCCGTGTGGATCATTTGGAGTACGAGAATACTGGTCTCAGGGAGGAACTTGCCAAGCTAAAAAGAAGCAAGGTCGTATCGATTAAATAGTGCTGCCCTCTGATCCTCTCTAGGTGCTCAGCATGTCGACTGCTAATCACAACATCCAGTTTGAAGAGTAATGATAAGTAAAAAAAGACCTTAACCAGTTGTTTTTCCTTACTGTTTTTTAGTATTGGAAGTTACATGAGTTTGCACAGCGCTCACACAACTTAAATAAAGTTGTTAATTTTAATATTTTTACTATCGTTAAAATGTTACCTTCAGGTGTTCTTTCAAACTGAACATTGCAATAATTTAATTGAAAGCATGGATGGCTTGTGTATAATTTGCGCGAATTTTTCAAGGTGAAATACAATGAACGTTGTTGATATAGCAGTACCTGAAACCCGAACCATTGATAAGTCAACCAACCGTGCGTCGACCTCAAAGAACGCTACAGTAATTTCTATTCATCAGAAGAAAAAGATGATCGCTTTCGAAAATGCAAAGAAAAACTTAAAGATAGCTGCAAGTAAGCTTGATTGGTAAGGTTTTCATACCGGATAATATGCTCCTATACGCATTCCATAGGGACATACAATGCCAGCACAAACAGTTACAAGCATACATCCTTCTCACCCCCCTTTAGCGGCTAACGGCAGCTATAAAAACTCTCTAGAGGCAATACGCTCACGACACTCACAAGAACTTGTAATAGGTCTTTGTGGTGCTGTTGGAGCTGGCGTTAAACGACTCAAAGACTCTGTAATTAAAGAGCTCAAGTCAGCTAATTACCATGTAGAGCACATAAGGTTAAGTGACCTGATTGCGGCTACACAATCTGACCCAGAATCCATTCTTAATTTAGTCGGATTTCCCCGTTACGATACATTACAAAATCTTGGAGATAAGCTTAGAAAGGACCATTCAAATACTACTGTTGCAGATATGGGAATTCGAAGAATCC
Organism: Vibrio sp. V19_P1S1T109; assembly: GCF_002241375.1. Classification (NCBI taxonomy): domain Bacteria; kingdom Pseudomonadati; phylum Pseudomonadota; class Gammaproteobacteria; order Vibrionales; family Vibrionaceae; genus Vibrio; species Vibrio sp. V19_P1S1T109. The sequence continues at coordinate 20,617 of NZ_NDIM01000029.1, forward strand.
ATTTAATACGCAATTCAATGTTTGGCGATGGCTGTGATAGTGGAAACGTTGTAAAGGTCACAAAAAAAGTAGCCTATGTTATTGACCAGATAAAACACCATGACGAAGTAGCTTTATTCCAAGAAGTCTACAGAAAAAACTTCTATCTGATCGGGCTTTTAAGAACAAAGGACCAAAGACTGCAAAATCTTAAAGACGAAGGCATTACAGATAGTGCAGAAGCTATGAAGCTGATTGAGAGAGATCGGAACAGTAATGATAAATTTGGTCAACATGTGGAAAAAGCTATTCAGATGTCAGACTACTTTATTAGAAACCTTGATGATGCTGCAGAGCTTAGTAAATCAATTAGAAGATTCATTAATCTTATTCATGGCGTGGGTAACTATACCCCCACTAGAGACGAGAAAGGGATTTACTCGGCACACTCTGCATCATTGGCCTCAGCTTGCTTATCGCGACAAGTAGGGGCAGCAATAATGGACAACGAAGGCCAAATCATTGCAACAGGATGTAATGATGTGCCTCAATTTGGTGGTGGGCTATATGATGTTGAAAGTGAAAAGGATCTGCGTTGCTATAACAAAGCGGGGTGTCAAAACGATAAGCACAAGTTGCAGCTGAAAGATCAAATCAGACAAATATTAGCTGATGAGGGCATCGCTGATCCTGAAAAAGTAGCAGACAAAATCTTCAATAACTCCAAAGCAAAATCACTCATCGAATATTCAAGAGCTATACATGCTGAAATGGATGCAATTATATCTCTAGCTCGTAATAGTGGCTCTAGTACAATGGAAAAGACCTTATATTGTACAACCTTCCCTTGTCACAACTGTGCTAGACATATTGTAGCAGCTGGCATTACAAGTGTCGTATACATTGAGCCGTATGAAAAAAGCTTAGCTCTCGACTTGCATAGTGACGCAATCTGCCAAGAAGACACCCCCAGCAAAAACAAACTCATGTTAAAGAACTTTGAAGGCGTATCTCCCAATAGATACGCGGAATTCTTTATCTACAAAAAAGACCGTAAGAATAATCAAGGGGAAGTTATTAGCTACGAGTTACCAACCTCAGATCAAGTTGAGCCTCATCAACTGGATTGTTACGTGGACTATGAAGTTAAAGTCGCTGATTATGCGAACCAATCTGTCGGAGAGGACCGATACTCAACATCCGATAAGGAACAATGAGACATTAGAGTTATTTTTCCAGAAGTTTATAAATCAAACGCTCGAACCGAGCGTTTGTGGGTACCAGAATACAATTTATAAACCTACTTGCTAATTTTTCGCAGTGACTTAGGTAAAAACATATCTATCTCCTCATCACTAAACGTCAGTTCTTCATTGTTTTTAAGCGCTTTAGATGCTTTTTGATAGGCATCTCCAACATTGGTAGAAGGTGAGCCTTTATAGAGTTTATTTAGCTTCTCTTGTAATGAGTCTCTAATTTGACGAACCTCATCATCAGAAATCGCCCCTGAATGCATATCTGTAATTAGGGAAAGGTATGATTCACGTATGTTCCAAAGAGAACTCGCTGCACCTAAGTGTTTCTGAGAAAGACCGCCCAGATCATATTTCTTTACATATGCATTAATAATGGTTAACAACAACGAGATGATTGCTGATGCATATCCAACCATAGTGTTGTTCCCAAAAACTGCGGCAAAGATACCTGTTGTAGTAATCGCTGAAAGAATAATCTGAGCAAGCTTTATTGCGTTATTTTTGTCATCCAGGATATCTTTACACTTTTCATGTATTTTATGAGTCCACACTACACGTCCATAACACTCTCGAATCTGATCTAAAAGAACTTGATTTATTTGTGACATACCAACCTCAAATGTGATTACCTCTACCCTCAGGCTATTGGAACCAAAATGCGATCACGGGCAACAACTTTCTTGTTCTGAATCGCATAGCATTCAACATAATGATCACCCTCGAATGAGGTTGATTCTGTTCGACTTAAACTACCATCATCATCAGTGATTTCTCCTCTTAGACAACCTTGTTTAAGAGCTTGTTCTCCCTCATTCTTAACCTTCCACTTCAGTTCAAAAGCATCAGGAATATCATGATAATCAACATGAAAGTTCAGATTAAAGCCTTTGTTCAAAGGAGAGTCTGAGCCAAGTAGCCTAGACAGTTTATGTGTAATCGTATCCTTTCTCACATCGCATTCTATTGAAATTTCATACTTAAGCTCAGAGTCTGGATAGGTATGTTCAATAAATTGTTCCCCTTTAGCCGCAGGAAGGTTTTCATTTACTGAGTGGCTAGGGAATGGTTTTCCATACACTTTTTTCCATTCTTTCCGCATTTCAGCTTCTGATGATGCCTGCATAGCAATTTCACACATTTCTCGCGCAGCTTTTGCTACTCGATGGAAAGATTTTTTTACTGGAACTTCAGACATGCTGCCGAAAGCTCTGTAGTAGTCAGGCGTTCCTTCCTTTTCCAAAAATGAAAAAAAATCTAGCGACAACTGATCATAACTTGCATAACTCTTCTCATCAAAATCAGAGTTGTTTTTAAAAAACTTATAACAAAGAGTATCAATCAAAAAGCCACTCATTGAAACATCATTTCGTTCTTTCCAAGCTCGTACCATCTTAGATAAGCGACGAAGGTGCCCTTTACGTAGAGTGTTAAGCTCCCGAAATGCCAAAAGTTCTGCGTCTGTATTGCATTTTGGCCAAGAACCACCTTTATTAGAGTCTGGATATTTATACCGTCCATCGTCTTGACGAAAAACAGGGCAGATTTCAAATTTAGACTTATCTTTGAAAGTAACGACTACGACCTGCCCATCACCTCTAACTTCTGTTTTTTTGTAGACCTCGCGTATAGCGCCGCGAACTGCTTGCAAAAGATACGATGGATTGTGTTCAAAACGTTTCCAATCATCACTGTGAAGCTCATAAAGCATATCTAAATCAGAAATCCCATGAATTCCACTTTTTCGACCGTAAGAACCAACTTGTTTTGAATAAGAAGTTTTGGAGTCATTACCGCGAAACTTAAGGTTTAGAGCACGGGTTATACTTCGATATCGCTTTCCTATCTGCCCTCTATTTTTAATTTGTAGGTTATTTAGCAAAGTTTTAAAATCTGTTGAGACAGTCATACAAGCTCCATAAATAAATCCCTAACAAATCTATGGGGGTGATAT
>NZ_NDIM01000115.1:0-4027 GCF_002241375.1 Vibrio sp. V19_P1S1T109
CTAAAAATCAGCGGGTTTTTATGTTTCTTGGTTTTATTCGTCGAATAAGCCTAAATGTTCTTTCGCATAAGCTTCAAAATCAGTGCAACCACCGATGTGTTCTTGATCAATAAAGATTTGTGGCACAGTTTCAACTGGTTTACCCACTGTCTTTTCTAAATCAGCTTTGCTGATGCCTTCCGCGTGAATATCGACATAACGGTAGTTAAAATCATCGCGTTTTAATTTCAATGTTTCAGCGTGTTCTTTTGCGCGAACACAGTAGGGGCAACCAGGGCGGCCAAAAATAACAACGAACATAGCTTTCTCCTTCATTCTTGTTGCATGCAACTATGCCCGATTCAAGGTCGGAAATAAAGTGGCATTCACCAGTTACTTCAATAGGTAAAAGCTATTGCTTATTCCTTAATCAAAGCAAGCTTACCTCTCTATGGTGTTGGGAATAGATCAACAATGGCTTGGCTGTGACATGCCGCATAAACTTGTGTTTTTTATGTGGTTATTTGCTCCACATTGCACTGCATCAAAAAATTTTTTTAACGATAGGTGCACTCTAAACAGAGCTAATCTAGATGAGAGAAAAGGGAGTTATTCATGTTCCAATTTATGACGGCGACGCGGATCATTTTTGGAGAAGGAGCGTTATTGAATTCACTTTCTGTTCTCAACCAATATGGTTATAGCGTACTGCTGGTTTCGGGAAAAGAACAACAACGAGCTTCCCCTATTGTTCAATACCTGAAAATGCAGAATATGCGCTATCAGCATGTAGCTATTGTTGGTGAACCTAATATTACCATGGTGGAGGAAACGGCCATTTTAGGCCGACGTTTTCAACCGGACATGGTCGTTGCTATTGGTGGCGGTAGTGTGATTGATATGGGCAAGGCACTCGCGGCAATCATTCCTAACCAAGGTAACGTTTATGATTATGTGGAAGTGGTTGGCCGAAATGTGCCGTTAAAGACAAAACCGCTGCCATTTATTGCTATTCCAACCACCGCCAGTACGGGATCCGAAGTCACGCGTAATGCCGTCTTGAAATCGGGACAAGACAAAGTAAAAGTAAGCTTGCGCAGCCCAGATATGCTGGCAGATGTTGCGATTGTTGACCCCACGTTGACCTATGGTACCGATAGTTACACATCTGGCAGAGGCGCAATGGATGCTTTTACGCATTTAATGGAAGCCTATGTGTGTGGTGAACCCAATCCACTCACCGATATGGTGTGTGAAGAGGGGTTGCGCAAACTCAGTCGTTCTATATTGCCAGCGTGTCGAAAAGATGATCATAAAGCGCGAGCGGATCTCTCTTTTGCAGCAATGCTTGGAGGAATGGCAATTACCAATGCAAAGCTTGGCGCTGCACATGGCTTGGCATCGGCATTGGGAGGAAAACTTGATGCCCCACACAGCGTGATCACGGCGCGTTTAGCCCCTCATGTTATGCGAGAAAACATTCGAGCAGCGCAAAAAGCAGGGCGAAATGATGTACTTACACGTTATAAAAAAATCGCTCAAATCGTGACTGGCAGAACAAATGTTCACGTTGAAGATGGCGTGCTGTGGGTGAAAATGATGTTAGATAAGTTGCAACTGCCTAAACTCAACCAGTTTGGTGTGTGCAATACCTCGTTTGATCGCGTGGCGTTAGATGCTTTAAAGTCGGTCGCGATTAAAGGTAACCCTTTGCCTTTAACACAAGAAAGGTTAATCCATATATTAAATCAAGTTTGCGAGTGCCAAGGTGAGTGTGAGGAGTGGCAACCGAGTTCATCCAATCAGGTAGAAGTTAGGCATGATCCCGTCGCGCCTGAAGGTAGCAAGCAGAGTTAATAAGAAAACGGAGCAATTGAGCTCCGTTCTAACGATTATTTTAGGATCGCGATTATCTTAGAACTGTGACAGCTTATCGTAGCGCGAGTCTTTTAGTACATCCTTGACGCGTTTAAGATTTTCACGAAAACCAGAGCCACGGCGCAGGGTGAAACCAGTAGCCAGTACATCAATTACCGTCATTTGCACCACACGGCTTGCCATGGGCATATAGACGTCAGTATCTTCAGGTACGTCAAGAGAGATCGACAACGAGCTTGCTTTGTCCAGCGGTGAATCTTTTGCCGTAATCGCAATGACAGTCGCACCATTTTCGCGCGCAAGATTGGCGATTTCCACTTGGCTTTTAGTACGACCTGTATGCGAAATTAAAACAATTACGTCATTATCGGTACAGTTGATACAACTCATGCGTTGCATCACGATATCTTCAAAGCAAGTGATCGGAATGTTAAAGCGAATAAATTTGTTTTGGGCATCTTTTGCTACAGCAGAAGATGCTCCTAAACCGAAGAAAGAGATCCGTTTTGCTTGTGTGAGTAAGTCAACTGCACGGTTAATTTGCATTGGATCCAAGCTGTTTTTAGCCACATCCAAACACGCCATAGTCGATTCGAAAATCTTATGGGTGTAGGCGTCTGGGCCATCATCTTCTTCAACATTTCGGTTTACATACGGAGTTCCGTTAGCAAGGCTTTGCGCTAAATGAAGCTTAAAGTCGGGAAAGCCTTTGGTGTCGAGTCGTCGACAAAAGCGGTTTACCGTTGGTTCACTGACATCGGCCATTTTGGCGAGCGTCGCAATACTTGAGTGAATCGCGGTTTGGGGCGAAGCCATAATTACTTCGGCGACTTTACGTTCCGACTTGCTAAAGTTTTCCAGATTTTTTTGAATTTTTTCTAATGTATTCATAGTGTTCACGCGGGCGAAGAGAACAACTCGTTGGTTTTACCCGGTCGCCCTTTGGGGGGATTGGAAATAACACATTTCCAAAAAGGTAAGTTAAACCAACGCCATGCAATGAGTATAAACCTAGGATGTAGATTTCCGTAACAATTCAAGTTAACAATTGATGAGAACATGACAAGCCTCAAACAAAATTTCATGAAAACTACAGAATTTAGATTTAAATCGATGATTAATGGAAATTTCCAGCTCATTAATGATGTATTAGTTACAGCAAAAAGAAATAAATTTTCAATTCGCTGTAACTTATAGGGATTCTAGCCGATGATTCTTTGAGCAAGCTGCTCAATTTTGGCCATCAAATTAGGGGCTAGCGTGGCAATATGTCGTTGCTCATCTAATATCGAGTGCAAGATAGCATGTGTCGTTAGCGGGTTGGCTAGTACTACGCGGAATACGATGGTATCAAGCTTGTCCCAGCGTTCTGGGTTTAAACGGGTTCGAGAGACAAATGAGCGCCCCGTTTCCCTCTGTTTTTTCTGCACAAACTGGGTGATTTCATTTAGCAACTCGTTCAGTTCTGCTTTTTGATTGGGCAAGGCTTGTTGCAGTGCTTGGCGAACAAAAGCAGGAATATAACGATAGGTTAAAAGACACAGTTCGGGTTCAGAAATCAGCTCAAAGTCGTCTTGTTCTTTAATTAGATCGGCGAAATAGCGAGCTTTAGCTAGGCTTTGGTCAATCAATAATTCGTAGCCAGGGCGACTAATAATGTGCATGCTAGCGTACACCAACATGGCCATACCTGAACGAGAACCTTCTAACGTATGGCTGCCTAGATCTTTTGAACCTTTCCGCAAAATATACTGCGCATGGTGCTCAATTGAATGCATAGCATCAGGCTTTTTGAATAGTACCATGCCTGCACCCATAGGGATGTAGAGCTGTTTATGTGCATCAATCGTGACAGAGTCAGCCAACTCAATACCATTGAGTAAGTGTCGGTGATTATTCGACATTAATGTTGCACCGCCCCAAGCGGCGTCTACGTGAAAATGACAACCTTCTTGCTGGCAAATATTGGCGATATCTCTTAAGGGATCAATGTTGCCCGTTTCTGTTGTTCCGGCGACGCCAACAACCGCAAAAGGTTTAATTTTCTGGCTTTTTAGGTGTGCCATTTTGGCTTTCAAATCTTGTGGGCATAAGCGGTTGTTGTGGTCGGTTTTTACACAAACCAAGCCTTCTTGGCCGATACCCAATACGTCAGCGGCTTTCTTTAAAG
>NZ_NDIM01000378.1:0-4025 GCF_002241375.1 Vibrio sp. V19_P1S1T109
ATATATATGCACATCCGCATATGCAGAGATAAGTAAAATGCTACCTCATCAGTTTTTTAAGTTGCTGTCCGATGAAACGCGAGTGCGCTGTTTGCTCATGATTGCACGCGAGCAGCGAGTGTGTGTCGGCGAGTTGACGCAAGCGTTAAATGAAAGCCAACCGAAAATTTCTCGCCATCTGGCTCTACTTCGTTCCAGTGGCGTGGTGGTTGATACAAGGCAAGGGCAATGGGTGTTTTATCGGCTCTCGGACCAACTGCCCGGATGGATGAGAAAACAAATTCAAGGGCTGGTGGAGTCCAACTGCCTGAAACAAGAATACCAACAGGATATGCAAAGGCTGGCAGAGATGAAATCTCGCCCAGAATGCTGTGTTTAGAAGGGATAAAAGGAAATAAAAATGTCTATTAAAGTCGGAATTAACGGGTTTGGTCGTATTGGTCGTTTAGCATTAAGAGCCTCATTTGATTGGCCTGAGATCGAATTTATCCAGATTAACGATGTTGCGGGTGACGCGGCGACCTTGGCTCATTTGCTCGAATTTGATTCAATACAAGGCCGTTGGCATCATGAAGTGACAAGCGACGGTAATGCGATCATTGCCAACGGTCAGGTTATTCGTACCTCACAACAAAAAGCGATCAGTGATGTCGATTGGTCTGGTTGTGATGTGGTCATCGAAGCAACAGGCAAACACCGCAAATCTGAGTTTTTGAATCAGTATTTAGCGCAAGGTGTTAAACGCGTGGTTGTTTCCGCGCCAGTCAAAGAAGATGGGATTGCTAACATTGTGGTTGGTGTGAACGATCACATTTTTGATCCAGAGAAACACCAGATTGTGACCGCTGCGTCTTGTACCACCAACTGCATTGCGCCTATCGTCAAAGTGATTCACGAGCAACTTGGTATTGAACACTCATCGTTTACGACCATTCACGACTTGACCAACACGCAAACCATTTTGGATGCACCGCATAAAGACCTTCGCCGTGCGCGTGCTTGTGGTATGAGTTTGATCCCAACGACCACAGGTTCTGCGAAAGCGATTATCGAAATTTTTCCTGAACTAAAAGGAAAAATTGATGGTCATGCAGTGCGTGTGCCGTTAGCTAACGCCTCATTAACCGACATTATTTTTGATGTTAAGCGTGACACCACGGCTGAAGAGGTGAACGATTTACTTAAAGAAGCGTCGCAGAATGAGCTGAAAGGCATACTTGGTTTCGAAGAGCGCCCTCTTGTTTCTATTGATTACAAAGGCGACCAACGTTCAACGATTGTCGATGCGCTTTCGACTATGGTTGTTGGCAAGCGTATGGTGAAAATCTATGCGTGGTATGACAACGAAATGGGTTACGCAACACGTACCGCAGAACTTGTTCGTAAAGTCGGCCTAGCATAAGGAATCAAACCAATGACACATCCTACGTGGGAACTGCCTGTTGAAGACAATAACGCAGCGTTAGTACTAACTCCTTGTCCTGGCACTAAAGAAGCGTCGCTGATTGACAGTATCGATCAACTCAAGTCTCAAGGTGTAACCGTCGTTGTTACCGCACTGAGCACTCATGAGATGCAAGAAAAAGGTGTTGGTGACTTGCCAAACCTTGTTGAGCAAGCAGGCTTGCAATGGTTCCATGCACCAATAGAAGATGATTGCGCACCAAACGAAGCGTTCCAAGCTCGCTGGAAGCACTTATCACCATCTTTGCATAAAGCCCTCGCCAATGGCGAAAAGATAGCGATGCATTGTATGGGGGGATCGGGACGTACTGGTTTGCTTGCTGCCCACCTATTGCTAGAGAGAGGTTGGGAGTTGCAAGAAATCATCACCCATGTCCAGTCGTTACGGCCTGGCGCGTTTACCAAAGATGTGCAAGTTGAGTACATCCACCAATTTGCTAATCAATAAAAGCCTTAAAGAGCTGCCTTAGGCGGCTCTTTTTAAAGAGAGTGAATATGTTGTCTAAGCTCAACCAGAATGTCCGCCAGTACATGTTGGTCACATTTAACTATTGGAACTTCACCGTTACCGATGGAGCACTACGTATGTTGGTGGTGCTCTATTTTTATGACTTGGGGTATTCAACCTTAGAGATCGCCTCCCTGTTTCTTTTTTATGAATTCTTTGGCGTTGTCACGAACCTCATCGGTGGCTGGTTAGGTGCTCGTCTTGGTTTGAACCGAACGATGAATATCGGTTTGGGAATGCAAATTATCGCTCTGTCAATGCTGGCTGTTCCTGCAAGTTGGCTCTCGATTCCATGGGTCATGGCAGCACAAGCCTTGTCAGGTATTGCCAAAGATCTAAACAAGATGAGCGCGAAAAGCTCCATCAAAACCTTGGTGCCAGAGAATGCGCAAGGAGCATTGTATAAGTGGATTGCCATACTTACAGGCTCTAAAAACGCGCTAAAAGGTGCAGGATTTTTCTTAGGTGGTGCGTTGTTATCGATGATTGGCTTCCAATATGCCGTAGCTGCGATGGCGGGTGTTCTTTTACTGGTCTTTATCGGTAGCGTGATTAGCCTTAAATCCGACCTGGGCAAAGCGAAAAATAAACCTAAGTTCTCTGAAATTTTTTCCAAATCTAGCAGCGTAAACATTCTATCCGCTGCTCGTATGTTCCTGTTTGGTGCGCGTGATGTTTGGTTTGTGATTGCACTGCCTATCTATCTGGGATCTGTGTTTGGATGGGATCATAGCGCCGTAGGTGGATTCCTGGCTATTTGGGTTATTGGTTACGGTGTCATTCAGGGGATTGCGCCAAAGATAACTGGCAGTAAGTCGGGACATACTCCTGATGGTAAAGCCGCGATAGTGTGGGCGTTGGTATTGTCTATAGTGACTGGCGTAATTGCTTACAGTGTTCAGCAGCAATGGCATCCAGAAGTGGTGATTGTCGTTGGATTGATGATTTTTGGTGCTGTGTTTGCTGTGAACTCATCACTGCACTCATACTTAATCGTCAGCTATGCCAAGGGCGATGGCGTCTCTCTGGATGTCGGTTTCTACTACATGGCAAACGCAATGGGGCGTTTGATAGGAACGATTTTATCTGGATGGGTGTTCCAAATGTGGGGGTTCTCAGCCTGTCTATGGGTATCCTTTGCCTTCTTAGCATTAACGACCATTATTTCGTTTTGGCTGCCTATAGGTACAAATCAAAAACTGGCTCAGCAATAAATAAAACTAAGCAGATTTGTTCACCAATGCCAGCTACGATTGCTGGCATTATTTTTTAGCCTCAAGTCATCGAATAAGCGAGAGCTATAAAAAACGTTAATGAAGTAGTATCAGTTCGTTACGTATACACTTATCTACATTGATTTCAGATCGAGCACATGCTGTTTTATTTCTTCAGAATCGAGATTTTGAAAATCGATGTTTGCAAGAGCTTCAATTCTTCGTTTTAGAGAGGAGTATACTTTATCGCACTGCTTGTTAAATTCGGAGACTGAAGCTTCATCATTAGGCAATGGCTCAAGATCCCAAGCAACTCGAATACCAGCAGATAACCAGTTTGGGCAAGTTTCATTGTGCATTGTGTCACACACAGTAATTATTAGATCTGGATGGAAGCTCAGCCTTTCTTCCCATGACGTGCTGTGAAACTCAGAGGCATCAAAACCATGCATATCAAGGTATTGTGCAATACGAGGATTGATCTGACCCTTAGGATGGCTACCGCCACTTGCGATTTGGAAATTTTCAGGCAGGTATTTTTTTGCAATTGCTTCAGCCAAAATGCTTCTGCTTGCATTATGTTTGCACACAAATAATATTTTCATCAATTGCCCTGTAGATGTTTAGGATTACTAAATTCGACATTTATCATGCTTTCATTACAGTTTGTTGACGATTGAAAATAGGCATGAGCTAACTCATGGAAATACGCTGAGAAAGCGAGTCGTCTGCACTATCAATCAATATTGCGCAATAAATTTTGCCATACTTTAGAGGCTCTTCTCCGCTTACATGAGTCAGAAAACAAAACGCATTTATCATAACACTCTGATTTATAA
>NZ_NDIM01000074.1:0-3978 GCF_002241375.1 Vibrio sp. V19_P1S1T109
TATCACCACAGTTAACGGTAAGATGATCAGAAACCACGGCCAGAATTGTTTATACCAAGGAGTTACCATAAAAAAGTTCTCAACAACAAAATAAAGAAGGCTTATTAAAAAGAGAAGAAAGACAGCCCTAATAAAGAGCTGCCTTTGTTGTGCAATTAGTTCTCTGTATTGCTTAAACTCCACACGTAGGCAGCAACCAGTTGAACTTTATCTTCACCGAGAATGTCATTCCAAGCAGGCATAACACCTGATCGGCCATGCATGACCGTTTGAGTAACATCGGCTCTTGAGTCACCAAATAACCAATCGTTATCAGTAAGATCAGGTGCTCCAAACGCAGGGTTACCTTTACCATCCGTACCATGACAAGCGGCGCAAACGACGAAGCGAGCTTTACCTGCTTCCGCTTCTCGAACGTTCACAGAACGCCCAGAAAGGCTTAGGGTATAACTCACCACTTCCTTCACACCTTGCTCACCGAGGACATCTTTCCAAGCTGGCATTTGTCCAATACGACCATGTCGGATAGTGGTCACAATCGCTTCTGGTTCACCACCATATAACCAAGCATTATCGGTTAGATTCGGAAAGCCTTTTTGACCACGAGCGTCAGAACCATGACACTGAGAGCAGTTTTGTAAGAATAAACGCTGACCAACCTTCAATGCATCAGAATCTGCTGCAATTTCAGGAATAGGGCGTAAATCCGAACCGCCGCCAGTATAAGCTAAGCGTTTAAATGCTTCACCAAAGTAGGTGTTTGCGTCATCTAACTCTTTTGCATACTGTACTAACACTTTATTGTTTTGCGCATTTGCAATCGAGGCTTTGGACTCATCAAGAGAGCGAATGGTTTGATCTGAACTTTGCCAACCAAGTACACCTTTAAAACTACCTAACCCAGGATAGAGGGTCAGATAGATAGCGGCAAAAATAAACGTACTAATAAAAAGATAGGTCCACCATTTAGGCAGAGGGTTGTTGAGCTCACGAATACCATCGTATTCATGGCCCATATCCGAGCCTTCTTCCACTCCCATTTTGTCTTTTAAACACCAAACGAGCAGAATCGCACAGCCCAGCAAAGTTCCCACCGTAATGATGATGACCCATAGACTCCAAAATGTCGTCATTGTTTAGTCACTCCTTGTTCCTTAGAGGATTTGGGCTGTTCATCGGCAAAAATGAGGTTAGCCGCTTCATCGAAACGAGCTTTACGGTTTTTGCCATAGGCCCACCACACTACGCCTATAAAACAGACGAACAGCACTATGGTCCAAATACTGTGAATAGTACCGATATCCATAACTACCCCTTACTTCATTGCGTGACCAAGAGATTGAAGATAAGAAATGATTGCATCCATTTCTGATTTCCCTTCGACATCTTTTGCTGCATTAGCGATTTGTTCATCGGTATACGGCACACCAAACTGATTACGGAATAATTCAAGTTTGCTTTGCGTAAGCTTGCCGTCCAACACATTTTTTGCTAGCCAAGGAAAACCGGGCATGTTTGATTCAGGAACCAGTTCGCGAGGATTAGTCAAGTGAACTCGATGCCATTCATCAGAATAACGACCACCAACACGAGCCAAATCAGGCCCAGTCCGCTTCGAACCCCACACAAATGGATGCTCCCAAACACTTTCACCAGCCACCGAATAATGACCATAACGCTCCGTTTCGGAACGGAATGGGCGAATCATTTGGCTATGGCAAACGTTGCAACCTTCGCGAATATAGATATCGCGGCCTTCAAGTTGCAGCGCAGTGTAGGGCTTAAGATTTTCAACAGGCTCAGTAGTTTGCTTTTGGAAAATCAATGGCGTGATTTCAACCAAGGCTCCCCAACTGATGGCAAAAATAATGAAAATAGCCAGTAAACCGACATTACGTTCGATGATTTCATGGCGATTATTAGAACTCATTCTTTCATCTCCTTATGCCGGTTGAGGAATAGCTTTTAAGCTATTATCTGGTGCAAAAACCGTTTTATACGTGTTGTAAGCCATCAGGAACATACCTGCTAAGAAGATAAATCCACCAATGAATCGAACGGTATAGAATGGGTAAGAGGCTTGGACAGACTCAACAAAACTGTACGTTAACGTACCGTCAGAGTTAACAGCACGCCACATCAAGCCCTGCATAACACCTGAAATCCACATCGCAACGATGTAGAGCACCGTACCAATAGTCGCTAACCAGAAGTGAGCATTGATCAGACCAACAGAGTACATACGCTCTTGGTTAAATAGGCGAGGAATTAAATGGTATACCGAACCAATCGACACCATTGCCACCCAGCCTAGAGCTCCAGAATGCACGTGACCAATGGTCCAGTCGGTGTAGTGTGACAGTGCGTTAACTGTCTTAATCGACATCATTGGTCCTTCAAACGTAGACATTCCGTAGAATGATAATGAAACGATGAGGAATCGTAAGATTGGGTCATAGCGCAGTTTATGCCAAGCACCAGATAACGTCATGATCCCGTTGATCATCCCGCCCCATGAAGGAGCAAACAACACTAACGACATCACCATGCCAAGTGACTGAGTCCAGTCAGGCAGAGCAGTGTAGTGTAAATGGTGCGGACCTGCCCAAATGTAAAGAGAGATCAAAGCCCAAAAGTGAACAATCGATAAACGGTATGAATAAACAGGGCGTTCAGCTTGTTTTGGTACAAAGTAATACATCATACCAAGGAAGCCGGCAGTAAGCAGGAAACCCACCGCATTATGACCGTACCACCACTGAACCATAGCATCCACCGCCCCAGCGTAAACTGAATACGATTTACCCATAGAAACAGGGATTGCCATGCTATTTACAATATGTAATACAGCAACAGTAAGGATAAAAGCTCCGAAGAACCAGTTTGCCACATAGATATGTGCCGTCTTACGTTTGACGAGTGTTCCAAAAAACACTATCGCATAAGATACCCATACAAGAGCAATGGCGATATCAATTGGCCATTCTAATTCCGCGTATTCTTTACCGGAGGTATAACCCAAAGGTAAAGTTATTGCTGCAGATAAAATAATGGCTTGCCATCCCCAAAAAGTGAAGGGCACAAGAGGACCACCAAATAGACGAGTTTGACAAGTACGCTGAACAACATAATAAGATGTTGCAAAGAGGGCACTTGTACCAAACGCAAAAATAACCGCATTAGTATGCAGAGGACGTAAGCGACTGTACGTCAACCACGGCGTATCAAAGTTTAGCTGTGGCCAAACTAATTGAGCGGCAATCAAAACACCTACAGCCATACCAACAATACCCCAGAGAATAGTCACTAAGGTAAATTGCCGAACAACTGTATAGTTGTAGTTTTGTTCAAGCTGCTTTTCTTGGCTCATTTGCATGCTTCCAATTTCTAATTAACTACACTTTACTTCCAACACGACACATGTCGTAATGCCCCCCAAATCCACAATAGAAATACTGCTTTATCATAACGTTACTATCTATTGCTGACTTTTAAAAAAAGTGGCATTTTCAACCGTCAACTATACTGCAATTAACAATTCAATGACAGAGTAGTAACCTTACAGTTGTTCAGGATTTGGCCTTTTATTTCAAAACTTTGAAGTTTGTTACACGAGGAAGGAAGCATCATGGCTTCAGAAAAGCTTACAAAACACAGGTTTGCTCAAATACTAATCGCATTACTCATTCTTTTGGTCGCTTTTTTCTGGAGGACTTTTTCTTATCAAAACGTCGACATGACGAGCTGCACTCCAACGCCAAATTGTTCTGTATTTGTAAATGAACAGGAAATTATAGTGATTAAAGATGATAAAAACCCAAATCAATACATAATTGGGCCACGAATTCCTGAACTAGAAATACATACAAATGGAACACTTATTCAACATTCCGACCACTGGATAATCCAACCAAATTCACCCAATAAACCTATAACTTTCAAGATAATTGGAAAAAGATCCTCGATATAAACTCTTAC
>NZ_NDIM01000132.1:0-3966 GCF_002241375.1 Vibrio sp. V19_P1S1T109
TGTCGAGATTACGGGTCCCAGTCAGTTCGTTATCGAATTTGGTCCTCATACAAAGTATTTTTTTATTGGACTAATGAGCTTTCTTGCTCTTACTTTAGCCAACATAGTCGCCTTACGAGCCAACAGCAGTAAACTCATATTAACTAAAACCAATTATATGATTGCAGGAATCTTGGTATTCATGCTTTCAACACTCGTAATGCAAGTCGCAATGCCTTTTTTCCTTCAAAACTTTTCACTCACTTGGCTGCCTCCGGCACTCTCCATCAGCGAAATGATGTTTGTTGGCTATGCTCTTATCACTTCACGCTTCTACAGTGTGAAATACCTTGCTTACCTGTGTCTCAATACTGCGTTAGTATGTGGGGTTTTATTCATACCGCTCGGCGCGATCTTCATCCCTCTCACCGACAGCAACCAATGGCTGATTGCAATACCACTCTGTGCGCTTATTGGTATTACTTGGAATCCACTCTACAAACGCTTGAGTCGTTACGCCTCTTTACTCATTTACGGTAATCAGCAGACTCCTGTAGAGCAAATTCTCGCTTTGGAAGACGATTTCAAGCGTTCAATTGATGATGCGATGCGCCGCTTAAGCCAGTTATTATACATCGCCGATGATAAGCTGCAGTTCGTTAATAGTAACTATAATGAAACCGTCTACGAACGTTACCTTTCATCCAAACAAACCGCACTAGTGTTTGATGAATTGTTTGAAAAATTAGACAACAAAACCGCGGCAAAAAACTCGATCAAAGCCCTTTATGACAAAATGAGCTCAAACAATACTGCGTTGGTTATGCCACTGTTTGGCCACAGCAAATTGGTCACACATTTATTGATCTCGCCACACAAAATCAATAATCAGATGTTTTCTAATGAAGAAATCGCTGCACTTCAAACCTTGCTAACCCGAATACAAAGTATTATTGAAGCGGATAGACGTGTCTGCCAAAGTCGTGCATTAGCGAATTCAATTGCGCATGAAATGCGTAACCCGCTCGCTCAAGTACAATTACATTTTGAAATTTTAAAGCAACATATTGATAGTCAAGCGCCCGCACAACAAATTAAACAGGATATTGAGAACGGCCAAGCGGCTATTCAACGTGGGCGACAGTTGATTGATATTATCTTGCGCGAGGTCAGCGATAGTTCGCCTGAACACGAACCGATTACGATGACGTCGATCCACAAAGCCGTTGATCAGGCGGTCAGTCAATATGGCTTTGAGAACGAGAAAGTAATTGAGCGAATTCACTTACCACAACAAGATGACTTCGTAGCAAAACTTAATGAAACCTTATTCAACTTTGTTATTTTCAACTTGATTCGTAACGCAATTTATTATTTTGATTCCTACCCAAATAGCCAAATTGAGATCACAACTCAAATCGGTACTTATGAAAATATTTTAATCTTCAGAGATACAGGCCCGGGGATTGACGACGCCATTTCTTATAAAATTTTCGATGACTTTTTCTCTTATCAAAAAAGCGGAGGCAGCGGTCTGGGGCTCGGCTATTGCCAGCGTGTCATGCGCTCTTTTGGCGGCCGAGTTGAATGCAAATCGAAACTGGGGGAGTTTACGGAATTCCACTTATACTTTCCTATGGTACCCAATGCTCCCCAAGCCGACTCGCTTCGTACTCCTGATTTCAAAAGTTGGCAACAACCTAAACCTAATACAGAGCAAAGAACCGTTGACAATATACAACCAATCGATAAATCATTTCTAATCAATAACAAAGCACCCACGGTGCTCATCGTTGACGATAAAGAAGTACAACGCTCACTAGTTCAAATGTATCTGAACCAACTTGGTGTTAACAACTTGCAGGCAAACAACGGTGAAAATGCAGTAGAAATCTTTAAAGCGAATTCCATCGATTTGATTTTGATGGATATTCAAATGCCAGTTATGAATGGTTTTGAAGCCAGCCAAATCATTAAGGCGCATTCTCCGCAGGTTCCGATCATTGCTCTGTCAGGTGAATCTGGCGAACGTGAGCTAGAAATGATTAGCAAGCTGATGGACGGTCGTTTAGAGAAACCGACGTCATTAAATGCGTTACAGCAAGTAATCAGCCATTGGTTAAATAGAGACGTTGTACCCAATGCTCATACAGCAAAGAGTGGAACGGTTATTTGACGTAATTGAAGATACCAACATCTAGATAAAACTCAGCCAGTACCAAAACCATTTCAGTGCTGGCTGACATTTTAAAACCGCATAATCTATTATAAACCGTCTACTACCTACACTCGCCAAGCCTTGACCTCAGGGACCCCAAGTGGTTCTAGCTGAATATCTAATGAACCCATGCAAGTTATACATGCAATAATTACATATTCACCTTGTTTCACATCTCATTTCATGAACGACAGGGTTGAGCACCGCACCTTTTCAGTCTATTGTTTGTAGCGAAAGACAGGTTCGACTTAAACAACACCTTTGCTTGCACACTTTTAGCCGCCTATTTTTGGCGGCTTTTTTCTTGCTAGGCAATTATTTTCTTTTTAACAGCGCGATACACTCTTCGTAGTGAGGGGCATAATTAATCAGAGCCGCAAAAGCGGCTCTGATTAATTATGGTTGTTAAAACTATTGATTTACTCGCGGCCAAACACGTTATTTTCTTGCTCTTGTACGCGGATAAATGTGGTGCGCTTAGTTAACTCTTTTAACTTAGCTGCACCGACATAAGTACAAGTTGAACGCACACCACCAAGAATGTCAGAGATGGTGTCGTGAACGCTGCCACGGAAAGGTAGCAATACAGTTTTGCCTTCCGCTGCGCGGTATTTTGCAACGCCGCCAGAGTGCTTCGCCATTGCAGACTGTGACGACATGCCGTAGAACTTCATGTAGCTCACGCCATCTTTTTCAAACACTTCGCCGCCAGATTCTTCATGGCCTGCAAGCATGCCACCAAGCATGACAAAATCAGCGCCACCACCAAAGGCTTTAGAAACGTCACCTGCGCATGTGCAGCCACCATCACCAATGATACACCCGCCTAATCCGTGCGCCGCATCGGCACATTCAATAATGGCTGAAAGCTGAGGATAACCAACACCTGTTTTCACGCGCGTGGTACAAACCGAACCTGGGCCGATACCAACTTTTACGATATCCGCACCCGCAAGGATGAGCTCTTCACACATGTCACCGGTGACAACGTTACCTGCCGAGATCACTTTATCTGGAAATTGTGCACGCACGCGTTGTACGTAATCAACCAAGTGCTCAGAGTAGCCGTTAGCAATATCAATACAGATGAAAATCAGATCGTCACTAAGCGCCATGATGTCTTTGGTTTTTTGAAAATCAGCATCAGATGTACCAGTAGAAACCATCACATGCTTAAGTGTTGATGTATCGGCGTTTTTAACAAACTCAGCCCAATCAGCTACTGAGTAATGTTTATGAACCGCTGTCATTACATCATGTTCAGCAAGTGACTTCGCCATAGCAAAACTGCCTACCGAGTCCATATTCGCCGCAATAACAGGCACGCCGGACCATTGACGCCCACTATGCTTGAATGTAAAATCGCGGGTTAAATTTACTTGAGAACGGCTTTTTAGTGTTGAACGCTTAGGGCGAAACAGGACATCTTTAAAACCTAACTTAAGTTCTTGTTCGATACGCATTATGTAATTCCTTGATTAATTGACCATTTGTGTCTCTTTTGCAGAGTGCGTAGTACCTTCGTTGGCAGACGTCAGTACATTTTGGACACAAAAAAACCGGAGCGTTGGCAGACGCTCCGGTTTTCAGCATTATAGGCCCGGATTTCTTATCGGCAAGTCTGATATTTGCATTTTTTTTGTGGTACTATCTCGAAACTTTCATATCCGACACCTCTCAAGCTTGTCTCTCTCAAATACTCATCGTGTAAATTTTTATTTTTCAATACGTTATTAAAGAACGCATCATTTTAGCGAAAGCTTTCATAC
>NZ_NDIM01000317.1:0-3945 GCF_002241375.1 Vibrio sp. V19_P1S1T109
GCGTTATAACTAATAATTATAAACTATGATTGAAAGATCTGGATCTTTGATAATGGATTACGGGGCCAATAATGAAGTTACAGCAGTTAAAATATATTGTTGAAGTGGTTAATCACAACCTGAATGTCTCAGCAACTGCGGAAAGCCTTTATACCTCTCAGCCAGGCATTAGTAAACAGGTTCGTTTACTCGAAGATGAATTGGGTATTCAAATTTTTGAGCGTAGCGGTAAGCACCTGACACAAGTCACGGGTGCAGGTGAAGATATTATTCGTATCTCACAAGAGATCCTTTCACGTGTGGAAAGCATTAAGGCTGTGGCAGGGGAGCATACGCACCCTGAGATGGGTACGCTGAATATTTCAACGACTCATACACAAGCTCGCTACGCGTTACCTGATGTAATCAAAGGATTCACTGCGCGTTATCCGAAAGTGTCGCTACACATGCACCAAGGCACTCCAAGTCAGATGTCGGAAGCGGTTGCAAAAGGCACCGCTAATTTTGCGATAGCAACAGAAGCGCTTCATCTGTACCAAGATGCCATCATGCTGCCTTGTTATCACTGGAACCGCTCCATTGTTGTTCCCAAAGATCATGCTCTTGCAAAAAAAGAACGAGTAACGATTGAGGATTTAGCCGCGTATCCATTGGTCACTTACGTGTTTGGTTTTACTGGCCGTTCAGAGTTAGACACTGCATTTAATCGCATAGGGTTAACGCCGCGAGTTGTCTTCACCGCCACCGATGCGGATGTGATAAAAACTTATGTCCGAATGGGAATTGGGGTGGGTGTTATCGCAAGTATGGCGATAGATAAATCACGCGACACCGATCTTATCGCGATTGATGCCAGCCATCTTTTTGGTGCGAGCACGACTAGCATTGGGTTTCGCCGAGGCACATTCCTGCGCTCTTATATGTTTGACTTTATGGAACGTTTCGCGCCTCATCTTACTCGCCCTGTCGTCGAACGGGCTACCTCGTTAAAATCGAATATCGAAATAGAAGAGATGTTTAAAGACATTGAATTGCCAGTTCGTTAAGCAAATTTCGATCATTTAAAACGAAACACTTTCTAATTAAACCATCACCTCCTAGAATTGGCCTTTCTAGGGGGATGTATGCGCGCGCTTTTCAAACATATCGATGCTTTTTTAATTGAAAACCAACGTTTTTGGCGATTTGAGCCCTTTCATCATAGTGGCTTAGACAGTTCACCTTGGAAACATTCAGATCATAGGCTGGATCAGTGGTTGCAAACGCTATCTTTGGACAGTATCGATAGCTTAAAGTCATCGCCGCAAGCGCTCATTGAGCAACTTCATCCGTATATCGAGGGGTTAAAAGAAGCGGATATCATGATTAGGCTTCAAGATGCCCCTCGTAATACTCAGCAAGCACTCAGCCCTTACTTAGAGCAGGGGATCCCTGGCAGAAAGCTAGAACAAATTCGTTTAATGAGCGAATCACTCCTCTCTAGGCATTCAGGAACGGAATGGCTAGAGTGGTGCGCGGGTAAAGGCTTTTTAGGTCGAATTATCGCAGCGCAGTCAAAACAAAAAGTCACTAGTTTTGAATATCAGTCGCAGCTCTGCCATGCAGGACAAGCATGCGCCGATGAACATGATCTTCCGATGCAATTTATTCAAGGGGACGCTTTTGAGCCGCAAGCGTTTGGCGTTTTCAATACCAATCAGCATGCCGTCGCTTTACATGCCTGTGGTGATCTCCATGTTCGCCTACTCGAATATTCCGTTGCTCATCGCTTGCCTGCGATTACGTTTTCACCATGTTGCTACCATTTAATCAAAGCCGATAGCTACCAACCCATGTCCAGCTACGGTCGTACTTCTTCTCTTGCCTTGTCCAAAGAAGAGCTGCGTATTCCGCTACAAGAAACCGTTACGGGGGGAGAGCGGGTTCGCCGTCATCGTTTGCAAGAAATGACGTTTCGTTTGGGTTTTGATTTGTTGCTAAGATCTGAGCTTGGGCATCATCAATATTGCCCAATTCCGAGCCTCAAAAAATCACAACTAGCCGAAGGATTTTTAGCTTTTTGTTATTGGGCGGCGGCACAAAAAGGCATCGCATTACCAGAAGTGGATTGGCCTGCTTATGAACGTAAAGGCGAGCAGCGTTTTTGGCAGATGGAAAGGATAGGCTTAGTACAACAGGCATTTCGCCGCATGATTGAGCTTTGGTTGGTATTGGATAAGGCACTTTATCTTCAAGAGCAAGGCTATGAGGTGCAGATTGAGCAGTTTTGCGCTAGGAAAGTAACGCCACGCAATATATTGGTTCACGCTTTTAAAAAATGAAAGCCAAGCGCATGACGCACTTGGCTAAGAATTGAGAGCTTTACCGCAAATTGTTATCGTTAGTTAAACAGAGCGATAGCTTCAGATGGGTCAAGATATTCAAGGTTGAAACTCTCGGCGACCTCTTTACAGGTGACTTTACCGTGTATCACGTTTAAACCTTCTAGGAATCCTTTATCCTCTAATAATGCACGTTGATAACCTTTATTGGCCAGTTTAACAATGTAAGGCAACGTAGCGTTATTCAAGGCGAAAGTTGATGTGCGAGCCACAGCGCCTGGCATGTTTGCGACGCAGTAATGAACGACGTCATCAACGATATAGGTCGGGTCATCATGAGTGGTAGCATGTGAGGTTTCAAAGCAGCCGCCTTGGTCAATTGCCACATCAACGACCGCAGAGCCAGGTTTCATTCTAGAAATCAGATCTTTAGTAACGAGTTTAGGAGCTGCTGCTCCGGGGATCAGTACTGCGCCTATTACTAAATCGGCTTCGAGGACGTATTTTTCAATCGCATCCTTTGTTGAATACACGACTTTAGCGTGACCTTGGAACTCTTCATCGAGTTTACGCAGCATATCAACACTTCGGTCGAGAATCGTCACATCTGCACGCATTCCGACGGCAATTCTGGCTGCGTTGGCACCGACGACACCACCACCAATCACCACCACTTTTGCTGGTGCGACTCCGGGTACACCACCCAGTAACAAACCACAGCCCGCGTGTGATTTTTCTAAACACTGCGCACCTGATTGAATAGACATTCGACCAGCGACTTCAGACATTGGTGCTAATAGTGGCAAGCGACCCATATTATCTGTTACAGTCTCGTAGGCTATACAGACAGCTTTGCTCTTGATTAGCTCCTCAGTTTGTGGAAAATCTGGAGCTAGATGTAAATAGGTAAATAAAATTTGGCCTTCGCGGAGCATTGCTCGTTCAGCAGCCTGAGGTTCTTTGACCTTAACAATCATTTCTGCTTTCGCAAAAATGTTAGAAGCAGTAGGAAGAATGGATGCGCCTACAGCGATGTAATCATCGTCTGAAAAGCCGATGCCGGAACCGGCATTTGTTTCAACATAAACTTGGTGACCGTGTGAGACAAGTTCGCGCACGCTTGCGGGAATCATGCCCACACGATATTCGTGGTTTTTGATTTCTTTAGGAACTCCAATGATCATCCTGACTCCTTAGGTTTTTTTGGTTGTTATAACTATATGTAGGGTTGTTGTTTCGAATTTGTGACTAGTATAGATGCGAATGTGTAAAATTTGATACTGAATATTAAAAAGTTGTAGTATATATTTTTGCAAGGAAGTAATAAGGTGGAATAAAAAATGGCAGACAACTATAAAAGGCCGTCCAAGGATTTAGACCGTATCGATCGCAATATTTTGAATGAATTGCAGAAAGATGGTCGTATTTCGAATGTAGAATTATCAAAACGAGTGGGTTTATCTCCAACCCCCTGTTTAGAGCGTGTACGTCGTTTAGAGCGTCAAGGTTTCATTACCGGTTATACCGCGTTGTTAAATCCACAATATCTTGATGCTTCGCTGTTGGTATTTGTGGAAATTACATTGAATCGCGGTGCACCTGATGTGTTTGAACAGTTTAATAC
>NZ_NDIM01000129.1:0-3907 GCF_002241375.1 Vibrio sp. V19_P1S1T109
ACAATACACTTCACATCATTAACTCTTTAGTGATAAGGAAATTATCATAAATAAGATGTAGTTCACACTTTGTGCTTACCACCTAAAAATGATGATGAGGTGTAAACTTATTTTTCAATTCCGAAGTGAAGATAGGCGCGATCGGTCGCCATTCGTCCTCTTGGTGTCCGTTGTAAATAACCTTGTTGGATAAGAAAGGGTTCTAACACATCTTCAATGGTATCTTTTTCTTCGCCGATTGCAGCAGCTAGGTTATCGAGACCAACAGGGCCACCGCCAAATTTGTCCATAATCGCTAGTAATAGCTTTCTATCCATATAGTCGAAACCTTGGCTATCAACATCCAACATGTTTAGCGCTTTATCTGCAGTCTCTATACATATGTGCCCGTTGCCTTTCACTTCAGCGTAATCTCGAACTCGGCGCAATAAACGGTTGGCAATCCGAGGCGTTCCCCTTGCTCTCCTAGCCACTTCAAGTGCACCATCCGCTTCCATCGACAATCCTAAACAGTCCGCGCTTCTTTGCACTATGTACTGTAGATCATCAATTTTGTAATACTCAAGGCGCTGTACAATACCAAAGCGATCACGCAAGGGTGAGGTTAACGAGCCAGCGCGAGTTGTTGCCCCAATCAGCGTAAAAGGGGGTAAATCGATTTTAATGGACCGAGCGGCTGGACCTTCGCCAATCATTATATCGAGCTGGTAATCTTCCATTGCGGGATAAAGAATTTCTTCAACCACAGGACTTAATCGATGAATTTCATCAATAAAAAGAACGTCGTTCTCTTCAAGGTTAGTCAGTAATGCCGCCAAATCACCTGCTTTTTCCAATACCGGACCAGAAGTTGTGCGGATATTCACTTCCATCTCATTGGCAACGATATTGGCTAATGTTGTTTTTCCAAGCCCTGGAGGGCCAAAAATCAGGAGATGGTCGAGTGGTTCGCTGCGCATTTGTGCCGCTTTAATGAAGATTTCCATTTGATTGCGTACATGATCTTGGCCACGATAATCCGCTAATTTTTTGGGACGAATCGCGCGATCAATAATATCTTCATCTTTAAAAATAGGGCTATCAGGGGCAATTAAGCGATCAGCTTCAATCATACCATTGCTCTCAAGGCTTCTTTAATCAGCGCTTCACTGGTCATGTCAGCTTTCATTACTTGTGCCACTACTTTAGAAGCTTGTTGAGGCTTATAACCCAAAGAAAGTAACGCACTGATCGCTTCTTCTTCCGCATTGCTCGTGAGCGCTTCCAAGGAATTGTTATCGACTGGCGCAGCGTCAGTAGCGGGAGTGAAGAGGTCACCGGCTCCCCAACCTTTCAGCCTATCTTTCATCTCAACAACCAAACGTTCAGCGGTTTTTTTACCCACGCCAGGAAGCTTAACTAATGTGGAGATATCTTCACGCTCAACGCATGAAACAAATTGACCGGCCGTCATTCCGGACAAAATACCCAAGCCTAATTTTGGCCCGACGCCATTCGCTTTAATCACTTCACGAAATAAAGCTCGCTCTTTTACCGTGTTGAAACCATATAAAAGCTGCGCATCTTCTCGGACCACAAAATGGGTATAAATGACCGCTTCTTCGCCCAATTTAGGGAGTTCATAGAAGCAACTCATTGGCATTTGGACTTCATAACCAATGCCAGCGACTTCAATCAATAGCTCTGGAGGTTGCTTTTCAATCAGAATGCCGCGAAGACGTCCAATCACAGGAAATTCCTTAGAGAAATGAGGTTATTTGACTCGGATGATAATAAATAACTGGATGTATAGCCAGTAGAAAAATACCACCTCGCTCGAGATCGGTTTTTCAGCGATATCGGCCTTTTTTAGCACTGCTTGCCCGCCCAGCTAACGCAATCAAGGTTTTATTGGTATTCGCATGACAAATTGCCACACCCAGAGCATCAGCGGCATCCGCTTGTGGCTTAGCCGATAATTTGAGCATTTGCTGGACCATATGTTGCACCTGCGCTTTATCAGCACTACCCGTACCAACTACAGATTGTTTAACCAGTCGAGCGGCATATTCATAGACTGGAAGATCCGCATTCACCGCCGCCACGATAGCACTGCCCCTTGCTTGCCCGAGTTTGAGTGCTGAGTCCGCATTCTTTGCCATAAATACTTGCTCAATGGCAAAAACATCAGGCTGAAACTGTGTGATGATTTCCGTCACGCCAGCGTAAATTTGCTTGAGCCGCCCAGGTAACTCTTTTTCGGAGGTACGAATACATCCACTACCAAGATAGTACAAATATCGTCCATGCTGCCTGATCACACCATAACCTGTGATTCGCGAACCGGGATCTATACCTAAAATAATTGACATGAAAACCTTAATCGTGGACGAAAAACAAAATGGGCTTAACCAATAAAGTTCAAGCCCATCATCGACAAGTTAACTGCCTGATTATTTACGACGCCAAGTAGTCCCACTTGGGCCATCTTCTAAAATGATGCCGAGTTCGTTCAACTTATCGCGTGCCACGTCAGCATTAGCCCAATCTTTTGTTGCACGTGAGTCATTACGCAGTTTGATCAAAGCTTCAATCTCAGCCACTTGTTCGTCGCCATTAGTGCCTCCTTTAAGAAACACTTCTGGATCTTGATGCAAAATGCCAATCACATCGGCAAGCTCACGCATAAGTGCGCCAAGAGCGCTGGCTTGCTGAAGATTTTCTGTCTTCAACTTGTTGATATCACGTGCCATATCAAACAATACGGAATAAGCCTCTGGCGTATTAAAGTCATCATTCATCGCTATCGTAAAGCGGCTGACATACTCTTCACCGCCCGCAACTGCTACGGTTAAATCCAACCCTCTCAACGCTGTGTATAGACGCTCTAGCGAGGCACGCGCTTGTTTTAGGTTATCTTCGCTGTAATTTAATTGGCTACGATAATGGCCCGACATCAAGAAATAGCGCACCGTTTCCGCATCATAGTGAGCAAGTACATCGCGGATTGTGAAAAAATTCCCTAATGATTTAGACATTTTTTCTCTATCCACCATCACCATGCCACTGTGCATCCATGTGTTCACATAGGGAGTGTCATGTGCGCAGCATGATTGAGCAATTTCATTTTCATGGTGAGGAAACTGCAAATCAGAGCCTCCACCATGAATATCAAAGTGGTTACCCAAAATCGCTGAATTCATCGCCGAACATTCGATGTGCCAGCCTGGGCGTCCTTCTCCCCATGGGGATTCCCAAGTGGGCTCGCCCGGCTTCGACATTTTCCACAGCACAAAATCAAGTGGGCTACGCTTAGCAAGATCAACATCAACACGAGCGCCCGCTTGAAGCTGATCGAGATCTTGTTTGGATAACTTGCCGTATTCGTCAAATTTGCTGACTTCAAACATCACATCACCATTAGAAGCAACGTAAGCAAAACCGCGTTCAATCAGTCGTTGCACCAAGCCTATGATTTCTTGGATATAAGCGGTTGCACGAGGCTCGACATCTGGACGTTTCATATTCAATGCATCGAAATCTGCATGCATGTCTGCTATTAAGCGCTCGGTTAGCGAATCGCAAGATTCACCATTTTCGGCAGCACGTTTAATGATTTTGTCATCAATATCAGTGATGTTACGCACAAATGTAAGGTCATAGCCTAAGTAGCGCAAGTAGCGAGAAATCACATCAAAAGAAACGAAGGTGCGACCATGGCCAATATGACAGAGATCATAAATGGTGACTCCACAGACATACATACCCACTTTGTTGGCATGAATTGGTTTGAATTCTTCTTTTTGTCTAGTGATTGAGTTATATATTTTCAGCATGATCTCTATCTAATAACTGTTTGAACTAAAATGGCTTCACAGTATAACAACTCTAGCCTAGCTTGGTCATCCTTATTCTCTCGCAATAATAC
>NZ_NDIM01000038.1:0-3895 GCF_002241375.1 Vibrio sp. V19_P1S1T109
GAATAACATTTACAATCTATTGCCTTAACTTAGATTAGTCTGTAGTCTCGAACCCATGCGTAGCTGATTATTTCAGATACAGCAAACACACATCGAACTATTAAGAACAATATTCTGAGTTCTCGGAAAGCTGACAACATATAACACTAACTTTTTGCCAGTTCATGGATGATGGCGCAAATATTCACGGTCTATTTAGTGTACCGATAGTATTCATCACTCCAACACTGGCTCCGCAGCCGAAGAGAAGCTTCATACCTCAGGGAAGTCGTAAAGGAGTAAACAATGAAGCGAGAACAATGGGGATCCCGTGCAGGGTTCATTCTGGCTGCCGTAGGTTCGGCTATCGGTCTTGGAAACATATGGCGTTTCCCTTATATGGCTTATGAGAATGGGGGTGGTGCATTCTTCATCCCTTACCTTTTCGCCATGATCACAGCGGGTATACCGTTTATGATCCTAGAGTTCAGTATGGGTCAAAAGCATCGCGGTTCAGCACCAGCCACACTGGCTAAAATTCACGCAAAATTTGAATGGTTAGGGTGGTTCCAAGTAGGGGTTGCCGCTATTATTGCTGTGTATTATGTGGCCGTTATTGGCTGGGCTATTTCCTACTTTGGTATGTCGTTTACACAAAGTTGGGGAACAGATACTAATGCTTTCTTCTTTAGCAACTATTTAGCACTAGGCGATAATTCACCGACCAATCTCGGTAGTATTCAATGGAAAATCGCCATTGCAATGCTGATTGCATGGGCCATTACTTATGCTGCTATCGTCGGTGGAGTGAAATCTGGAATCGAACGCGCTTCAAAAATCATGATGCCAATACTGTTTATCATGGTACTGCTTTTGATTGGCCGCATGATTTTCCTACCAGGTGCATTAGATGGTGTGAACTACATGTTTGAGCCTGACTTTGACAAGATCTGGGATGTGAAGGTTTGGGCTGCTGCTTATGGACAGATTTTCTTCACCCTAAGTATTGGTTTTGCCATCATGCTGGCGTATTCCAGCTACCTTCCTGAGAAATCAGACATAACGAATAACGCCTTCATGACAGTATTGATCAACTGTGGTTTCTCAATTCTGGCGGGGATTATGATTTTCTCTGTTCTTGGCTACATGGCTCATGAACAAGGCAAACCGTTGACAGAAGTCGTGTCTGCGGGCGTTGGGCTTGCATTCGTTACGTTGCCAGCGGCTATCAACCTATTGCCAGCGCCCTATATTCTTGGGCCAATCTTCTTCTTTGCACTTGTTGTTGCAGGCCTAAGCTCACACATATCAATCATTGAAGCCGTCACCTCAGCCGTCATCGATAAGCTAAAATGGAGCCGTAAAAAGGCCGCTAATGTAGTTATCAGCGTAGGGTTTTTGGTTTCAATGGCCTTTGCGACCAACGGTGGCCTGTTGCTGCTCGACCTTGTCGACCACTTCGCAAACAACGTGGGCATTATGGCGAGCTGTCTAGTGGAACTTACGCTCATGGCATGGCTATTTAAGATTTCTGACGTACGCAAATACGTGAACAGCATTTCCGATTTCAATATTGGCGTGTGGTTTGATATTTGTCTGCGCTTTATCTCACCTGTAATTTTGGCCATTATTGTCGCCACAAAACTGAACGCTCTATTCACAGAGGGTTACGGTGGTTATGACCTCACCCTAGGATGGGTCATGATCGGGTTACTATTCGCTATAGGCGTAACAATCAATGCAACAAGCCGCAAGGAGTGCAACTAATGACGACAAGTGCAATTATTATGATGATTATTGGTTTGGGCATTACGTGGGGTGGCGCCGCCATCTGCATTAAAAAAGCCATGAACAAACAATAATCCTGTTGATTCTAAAAGCCGATGTCATCATCGGCTTTTTTATGCCTGTCGACAACCGCTACACCTGCCTCTTGAAGCCAAACCTATTCATGCCACCCAAAACCACAGCAAAATTAAACAAGTGATGTGAATAAAGGAATAGAGCGAAATAGCCCTTACTTGATTATCGTTTGAGATAAAAGAGAGTTAAGTCAACAAGCCAAGCGTGAGATCCGTCTTATCGCCGCAAGCGGACAACTCAACTAATAAATGAGATGGCAATGATCAACTTATAAAAATAGGGAATGGCTGATGAGCGAGTTAGCGGCAAAAGAAAAGGAGGCTTTCGCCTCCTTTTTTATAGGGGAATGAAAAGATATGAATTAACCGTGGTTACGGATCCACTCATCCATTTCAGTTTTAAGGTTGTCAGACTTAGTACCAAAGATAGCTTGAACGCCACCCGATACAACAACAACACCCGCAGCACCAAGCTGTTTCAATTTCTCTTGGTTTACTGCTTCTGTTTTAGCAACAGAAACGCGTAGACGAGTAATACATGCATCTAGGTTAGTGATGTTTTCTTTACCACCAAAGGCCGCAACAAGTTCACCAGCTAACTCACTGCCTGTAGCAGAAGAAGCTTCTTCAGATTCATCTTCACGACCTGGAGTTTTCAGGTTCATCGTACGGATAACGAAAGTAAACACGACATAGTATAGAACTGCATAAGCAATACCTAGACCAACCAATAGCAACATGTTTTCAGCACGAGGAGATTGAACAACAAAGTCAATGAAACCGTTCGAGAACGTGTGACCGTGAACAACACCTAGAGCGTTAGTCAATACATAAGCAAGACCAGCTAGCAAAGCATGAACAACATAAAGTACTGGAGCGATGAATAGGAACGAGAACTCAATAGGTTCTGTAATACCCGTTAGGAATGAAGTCAATGCAGCTGACGCCATGATACCCATTACTTTGGCACGGTTTTCTGGTTTAGCACTGTGTGCAATTGCAATTGCTGCAGCTGGAAGACCGAACATTTTGAATAGGTAGCCACCCGCTAGTTGACCGAAACCGTTACCTGCAGCGCGAGACGCATCATCAGCAGTCAAGAAACAAGTCATGATACCGTGAACGGTAGTACCTGCATTGTTGGTACATGTACCTGCTTCATAGAAGAAAGGCACGTTCCAGATGTGGTGAAGACCAAATGGAATCAATGAACGCTCAACAACACCGTAGATACCAAATGCGGTTACTGGGTTTTGGTTAGCAGCCCAATCAGAGAATGTTGCGATAGCTGAGCCGACAGGAGGCCAAATGATAGATAAAACAATACCTAGAGCAATCGCAAGGAAACCCGTAATGATTGGTACTGCACGTTTACCCGCGAAGAAGCCAAGATATTCAGGAAGTTGAATTTTGTAAAAACGATTGAATGCCCAAGCAGCAACACCACCTGCAAGGATACCACCAAGAACGCCTGTCTCGATGTTATCAACACCCATTACGACTGCCATTACTTTTAGCGTCGCAACCATGATGCCATAGCCAACAATTGCTGACAGACCTGAAACACCATCGTTATTCGTGAAGCCTAATGCTACACCTACTGCAAAGAGTAGTGCCATTTGACCAAAAACCGAACCACCAGCTTGTTCCATTAAATGTGAAACAACTTCTGGTAGCCAGCTAAAGTTCGCTGCACCCACACCAAGCAAAATACCCGCAACTGGTAAAACTGATACTGGAAGCATCAGCGCCTTACCAACTTTCTGCAGGTTTGCAAAAAGGTTTTTAAACATGTTTATGCTCCTGATTAAGTTATTAGAATTGTTTGGGTTCTAACGGCACACCCCCGTAGCCTAAATGTTAGCACCCAATGAAAATGTAACCACATATCGCATTATATTTTTCGCCTCTAAATATATCTTGATGCCACTCAAACTTTCTAGTTAGTAACGAAATTTTGTTTCAAAACAATAGACCGATCACAATGCGGGAGGGTGTAAACACTGCCAATCAATTAATATAACTCTATGTTTTATAATGACATTGTTAACAAT
>NZ_NDIM01000334.1:0-3895 GCF_002241375.1 Vibrio sp. V19_P1S1T109
CATCTCTTATGATCAGTATAGGAAAGAATGGGTAGCGTGATGTTATAAAGTTTGTATCAATTAAATAACTTTCGAGTACTGTAGAACGAATAAAAAGCAGCCTAGGCTGCTTTTTATTCGTTTATTCGTTACTTTCTATTACCCAATTTGACTTTGCCATTTGAACCAAACCATAACGCTTGAGCACGGCGACGCCCCAATAAGATTGGTCCATCATCGTAAAATAAGAAATTTTTCCAGTATTTTTTAAATACCGACCATTGGGTTTCGATAATATTGTACTTTTCATAACAAAAATAAACGGTCACGTCATTTTGCCAATCAATATGGGCCAAAATATCAACGGGTAATGATTCATCGTCACTTTCCCATTCTTTCATCCAACTGATTTCATTGATCCAACTGCCTGCTTTACGAGGCCAATCTTGAGAACTTAACCTCTCTGAATCTGGGCTTTGAGCACTGATATTTTCCAGCCAAAACTGAGCTGCTCTGGCTTGAGACATGGGTTTAATATGCACCAGATCTTGCTCAGGAACTGGCATTGATTGGTGAGTGAAAATCCATTTTCTTTGGTATTGATCCAAAGGCAAATACGACATTGAATTTCCTTAATGTTTTAGCTGACTTGTGAATATAGCCGCTTTACTTTTAAAACGATAAGCCATTAGCTTGGGCGCCAATCAGCATTAACCAATGCTGTTAGGTTGTGATCTTCCCATTGGCCATCAATGAGCAAATAATTTTTAGCGTGACCTTCGGCCTGAAAGCCCATTTTCATCAACACCGCTTCACTGCGTTTGTTGATTGGCATATAACCAGCCATGATACGGTGTAGGTTTTGTACCTTAAACATGTAGTGGCACGCCATTTTTAATGCACGGCCCATGATGCCTTTACCTTGTGCATTCTTCGCTAACGAATAACCGAGATTACAAGCATAAAATGGAAAGCGCGAGAGGTTACTGAACGAAATGGTGCCAAGCATATCACCACTGTTAATATCGATAATGAGCAAATAATAGCCTAATTGCATTTTATGCAGCTCACCAAGTTTAATCAGTCGCTGTGCCCAACCGTGAGCCTCAAAAAACGCCGCTTCTCGTTTAGGTTCCCAAGGCCGTAAATGTTCACGATTACTCGTAAAATAGGCGGCGATCATCTCCGCATCTTCAAGTTTTGCGGTTCGTACTAAAATATCATTGTCCACTTCATACACTTGGGACAAGGTGCTGCATGACTGCATCAATTTTTCCTAATTCCGTAGTCGCGTAGCTTATTGGCGATAGAGGTGTGTGATACGTTTAAACGCTTAGCCAACTTACGGCTTGAAGGGAAAGACTGATATAAACGTTCCAAAATTTGAGATTCATACTCTTTCATAATGTCATCTAATGAACCATCAAGATTGACATGAGTATTGCCAGTATGAACGGTTTCAAGCTGCGGCAGATGGAAGAGATCCACGGTTAACTGATTATCAGACATCTCCGTTAGCGCCCTGAGTACCATGTTGTCCAACTGTCGTACGTTGCCTGGCCATTGGTAATGAGAAAGCTGATCCGCCAAATCTTCCGCTAGTAGTGGTTTGGCCATACCCATTTTCTTAATGTGTTTCGCCACGAACAGTTCAAGCAATGGCTGAATGTCGTTAGACCGCTCACGCAAAGTAGGAATACGGAGAGTTAACACATTCAGACGATAAAAAAGATCTTCACGAAATGCGCCTGATTCGGCTAAATCTGCCAACTTGTGACGCGTCGAAGCAATCACACGAACATTAACATGAACTTCATGCTCCTCACCAACGCGGCGGAATGTACCATCTTGCAAGAAGCGCAGTAGTTTAATTTGTAAATGAGGGCTCATCTCCCCGATTTCATCGAGAAAAACGGTGCCGCCATTCGCCTGTTCAAAAATACCTTTATGGCCTTGTTGATGATTAAATGACCCTGGCGCATGACCAAACAACTCCGTTTCCGCAACATCATCCGGCATTGAAGCACAACTCAGAACTAAGAAAGGAAAGGAGGCCCGGTGAGAGCGATTATGGCAAGCCTTGGCCAACATCTCTTTACCCGTTCCGGTTTCGCCTTCTATAAGCAAAGGTTGATCAAGCATTGACAGCTTCTTAGCTTGGCTAATGAGCGCTTTATGGCGGTTAGAAACTCCGACAAAATGTTCAAAACCAAGGTTATTGTGTAAAGGCAAAGCATCATCGACGACGCCGCTAGGGCTTTTAGAACGAATCATCATCATGGTACTTGCCAAGGTGGATTCTTTCGACTCACCCGTAATATAAACAGGCATCATCTCCATCAGATAATCGAGACCATCGTGCACGATCTCCTCACGTTGTCGTGCTTTGTTGCCTTCAAGCCAGCGTGATAGGTTAAAGAAAGGTAATAATGCCGAAATGGGCTGCCCTATCACCTCTTTCTCTGTTTTGTTAAACAGCGATAATGCTGAATAGTTTGCCATATCAACAAACCCTTTCAGATCAATCGCCAGCACCGCATCAGGCACGTTGTTGAGTAATGAAATTAACTCGGTATTATGCCGCTCCATGGGCATGAATTGAATTTTCCGAACATCTTTTACGCCAGAAATTCGGCGAATTTCAGCCATCAATTCACTGAATGTTTCAAAATCAATGTCAGGGCAGTTGAGGTAAATAATGCCGATGACATCGATTTCAATCCCACGCAAATCAATGTTTCTCGATGCAAGAATATCGAGCAGTTCTCGGGTTAGGCCGAGTCTATCTTCACAAGAGACTTCAAGACGCACTTAAAAATCCTAATAAAAAGTGTCAGGAAAAGTTGACAGTAGTTTCTATCAAGCCTTGTATGGCGTCAAGTTATCTCATGTTTTGAGGTTCACATTCGGGCATATTATTTGATAAATGTTGCTTATTTCACCGTAAGCGCGGCGATTCTTGCGACGATCTGTTTGCGAATCGCCCCTAATTTTACTTTTCTGTCTGGCTGCCATGTCATCGGCCTGAGCAGTGCCATGGCTTTCAAACCAAGACGAGCGGTCAATATTCCCACTCCTAAACCTTGCCCTGCCCGCGCGGATACTTTTCCAGCTAAATCCATAGAAAGGAGATCCATGCTGGCGTCGATAGCGAGTTCGCTGGCACCTGCCGCTGCCATATTAATCAATACGGACTTAAATAAAGAGAGACGAGACCAGTAACCCAATGGCACTCCATACAGTTTTGCCAGTTGATCAATCATAGTGAAATTACGCCATGCCACTAACAACATATCTGCGATGGCTAAAGGGCTAATTGCCACTAGTGCTGCCGCTTCTGTTGAATATTGTGAGACGATTTTGGTTGCTTGTTTATCTTGTTCACTCACCACCATAGCATCGTACATATCGAGTATTTCAGCATCGCTGTGTGAAGCATTGACGCTGTTTAACCATCGATCATAGGCTGGGCTTTCGGTTTTTATGCCACTTTGTTTAGCTAGAGCTTGGCAGAACGCGAGCCCATGGCCAACGCTGTCGGTTTGCATAAGCTGTTCGCTTTGCTCTTGAATACTAAAATGATGGCGAAGTGCTCGTAACTTCCACAGCTCTTTGATTAAGGTACTTAAGCCTAACGATGCCAAACCAGCAATAAATCCCGCCCAGCCTAATGCTAGCCAGTCCGCTGATTGAATCGCCGTGATAACTGAATCGATAGCTTGCCAACCGATTAAACCTGCAAAGCTTATAACTAACGCCGCTGCTCGCCATTTCCGACCTTGTGGTGGACGAATAATTTGCTCCAACTCTTTTTCCGCAGCACTCTCTTCATTGCTGATCGGCATTGGAATGAAGGCTTCATTATTTTGAAATTGCTGTTGAGCCGTAAGCTCTGGCGTACTCTTCTGTTGTGGTT
>NZ_NDIM01000116.1:0-3885 GCF_002241375.1 Vibrio sp. V19_P1S1T109
GTTTATATACTTTATTTCGTCATAACCTGACGTGTCACATTTTACAACTTAAAACCTTCCGTTTCTGTTATCTGCATAACTCCATTTACCTTTTGTAATGTCACCTTTCCATGCCCTGAAGTTTTAACGCTCACTAACGCCTCTCTGGAATCTTTCCGAATACTTCGTGTAATTCCTTATCTAACGTTAACAATCCGTTGTATACCTCTATAGAGTGCGAATTTGATATCCCTTATTTGCCCTAGCTTAGTAAACAATGCCATATTTATAACTGAATAGTCACACCTTCGAGGTAAAAATTATAATCCAAAATGAACAAATTTGAGTTGGTACTCTAACCAATAAATGTCCAATTATGAGTTGGTATACCTTCAGGCTGACAGTGCGGTCTTTTCGTGATTGACCTGCGGATGTGTAAGATCGTGTATGAGTTACTACACTAAAAAACGTTATTAGGCTTACCAACTATTTGTTGGCCAAATCTAAGCCCAAGCATCCTATAAGGCCTTTCTCATGGTTGGACGAGGAAATCAGTTAATGAAATCAGCCACTATTTTTAATAGTTCAGATGCAGGCTTTGCCGAGGTAGGAGTTTTGTAGACCACAACCTTATCGCCGTACTGGACTATAAGGTTTCCGGCATCAGTGAGTGTGACCGATGCGATTGCCTTCTCACCCATCTCGTCTTGTATTATGTGCAGTATGTCTTCCGAAGTCATGAAGTTAACCTCGTGGCCTCAAAGTATGACCCTGAAAAGTAGCTACTGCCAACGATGAATATGTCGTATTTGATTGTTACCTCTCTGGCTAGATTTGTGTGATCTATCTTAGCTTTTAGGCAGTGCTTACATGTTATGAGCCATCGACTCAAAATCTGGGATGACGTTTGGATAGTTAAGTCAAACTCTGCAAAATTCCCTTGTATCCTCACATTATCGACCGTAAACAAATGCAGCGCATCAGTATCTAACAGGCTTAGTTCGTGGATAAGCTCATTCATAGTTTTTCCTTAAAAAGGCTTAGGCAGGCTTGTGTGCCCACCTAAAATCTCTATTTTTTAATTTCTACATTGCTTTGCTTCTGAACTCGTTTGGGCGTCGGCCCTTTGGGGAGGCATGGGACGCAAAATGCCTCATTGATGTTACCTGCGGCAGGGAGCGGTATATTATTACCATTTTCATCTTTTTTATATCTAGCCACTCGACGCACACTAATTCGGTTCCCCGGAACTGAAAGGCCAAGATGGAGGTTCCAACCTTTGAAAATAGCGGACAGTTTACATAGCAACGAATAGGATGTTGATTCATGAACGATTGATTGAAGATAATTTCTAACCTGATATTCGATATCATCCTCGGAGCTAAGGCCTAATGAAGAGATTACGCGAGTGAGATACGTTTCTGGACAAAGAGGTAGGTTCTCATGCTCACAAACAGAAAGCTGTTTCTTTATTAGATAATGCGCGAACGCGTAGATAGTCTCAGACGCCTGACTCTCAAGCCTATGTTTTTTAAAAACTTCTGAAATAAAATGAACAGACAGGGCAAGTTCATTGTGTTCTTCTACATATGCTAATATTTCTGCGGGTTGAAATGACGTTCCCTGCGTTCCGCGAAAAGCATATGGATTTCTGGTCATGTCATATGCTTTGGCGAGCATCGCGACGCGAGAAAGGACAGACGCACTTACCTTAACTCCTGCCATCTCTAAAACTTGCGATCTTGAGCGTATATTTCCCACATCTATATGCGCAAAACTGAGATCGTCAGTAACACCATAAGTAATGGGCGCTATAAACCCAACACAAGCCTCACATGCAGCCTCTAGCCTATGGTGTCCATTCAGAATTTCACCTTCATAAGAAATAATGATTGGCTCACCAGTTAGACACCATTCGCGTCGTTTCATCGATTCAGCGTATTTTCTGACTTTTATTTTACTGAGACGTCGGTTTTTATTTTTTTTATTTACCGAACCTCGACTAGAAAACGTCAACATGTTTCTCGCCAACTGAGGGCTAATAAAAATGGTGGTGTGTTTAAGTGTTGTTTGTACGACCTTTACTCCTGCGTAGTATTTAGCGTTAACCTTGAAGATTTCTTCTAGCTGATCAGGTGTGAGTAACTCAGTAGCATTTTTCAGAAGACTAGTAGAGCTGGCTAGATAACTCGTTCGTTCGCTTTCATCAAATCGATTGACTAGACTGCTGACAATCGAGTTCTCTAGATCTGCATTTGAAAATTCATCGGTATCACTGATATGTGGTTCTGTCATGTTTTTCATCCCTTGCCCTGCCTGTGGCAACATAGTGCGCAATCATGCGAATAAGATTGTGATTCTCGCTCATTATTGATCCGACATTGCTGTCGGATCAAATTTAATTTTTAAATTACACTGCGGCAAACACGATATTGGACATAAAGAGTTGAAAGTTTTGGAACAAAAAATCAGCGGCATGTTGTTTTCGACTAAGGAAAAAACCTTTAAAACCTTGGTTTCAACTATTCCAATGGTTGAAATTGATGCCTATTTTTCTGCTGAGAATGTTCAATCGAAGTTGAAGTGGGTTATTGATGCCGCAACCAATGCGACTAACGTAGATAAGGTAAAGGCTATTCAGGCTGAGCTTGAGACACGAGTAGTCAAGGATGATGTTTTTGCGCCAGTTTCTCTTACCTTTGCTGTTGAGGGTAAGCCAATCTTAGATAGCACGTCCCGCAGTCTGCCGACATTGTCTTTCAATTCAAACAGTACCTATATCGTTGGCAATGTACTTACTTTCATTGCCATTTGTAGGATGCTTGGAGTTAAGACCTTCTTGTTTAGCTCAAGATTAAGCGCAAAAGAAATTAATCAAAAAAGCCTAGCTCGGCAGCGATTAGCTATGGAAAAAGTTGAAATTCGGATTATTTTCGATGATGAAAAAGGGCTAGATGCAACAGACATCGTTCATTTATTTAAAAAGAATGCTCTCTTTGATACAGCTTTAAATCTGCC
Organism: Vibrio sp. V19_P1S1T109; assembly: GCF_002241375.1. Lineage (NCBI taxonomy): Bacteria > Pseudomonadati > Pseudomonadota > Gammaproteobacteria > Vibrionales > Vibrionaceae > Vibrio > Vibrio sp. V19_P1S1T109. The sequence goes on from NZ_NDIM01000116.1 coordinate 2,998, forward strand.
TCATGTCGGTGATGGAGACTGCTTGTCTAGTGAAGGTGGTTTCCCATTACGTCCATTTATTCTTCAGTTGATTGAAGACACTGATATCGAGTCTTATGGTGGCGTCAGCTTTGATGCTAAGCATGTGAAAGTGTCTGAGAGTACTATCACCACTCAATATGTTTTGTTTAAGTTGCTTGTCGGTGCGGTAGCCGGAGCTGGTACTCAAGAATACAGTAAGATGCCTAAAGACATAACTTTGGAATCAGGAGAGAGCCTCACATCGATACTAGCTGGAGACTATATGAATAATATCTCTGCATTCATGAGTGGATGGCTGAAACCTTTGAAAGAATCGTTTGTCAGCAATCGTTCTGGTTATCAACTGTCTCCTCAAGTTTGGCAAGCGTTAGGTCTCGTTATTTATCAACTAGTGAAGGATGGTATGTCGTCAGAGGAACTTGAAAATGCAGGACGAGAATTGGGCAGTCTTGACTACAGCAAGAACGCTAAACATTGGAAAGGCTGTCCTGTAATGGAACTTGATGCTCAAGGGCGTATTTATAAAAATGCCGCAAACTCTACACGTCAGTTTAGGCTCGGTTTGCAGGAGTACTTCTTGAAAGTGATCAGGGATGAGGCTTGCAATTAATAAAGTACGCAAGTTTCCAGTTCGGCTAATGCCTCTTAAGCACAAGTCCAACACCGATTGAACTGATGTGGCTAGCTTAGAATTGCCCCTTTATCATTTTCGGGCAACAAACTGGCTCGTGATTAGTGGTGATTTTCACTCAAATATTTCTCATGCAAATCCATGCCATTTATGCGAGTTAAATGAATTTAAATGCAGTGCGCTTTGGTGGTGAGTAGCTGTGGGACTAAAGCGTCTTAGTATTATCAACCTAATCG
>NZ_NDIM01000320.1:0-3883 GCF_002241375.1 Vibrio sp. V19_P1S1T109
TTAATTGTTCAGGGCGACGATAGGTACAGATCCCTATCGTTACCTTTTTTTTATTATTTGTCATTCCTATGACCTAAAATCTCTGTTCGAGAAGGTTTTTAAGTTGTATTTATGACAACTTATTCCTACCGATACTATAGTAAACAAAACCTTTTTTGGTCATCCGTATCGGATCAAATAGATTTCGGCCATCGAACAATACGGCTTGTTTTAATTGCTCTTTAATTTTGACAAAATCTGGAGCTTTAAAGCTTTGCCATTCAGTACAAATAATCAATGCATCGGCGTTTGTTAGTGCAGCTTCTTTTGTGCCCATAAGCATTAAATCCTCTCGGCTCCCATAAATGCGCTGAGTTTCCTCCATCGATTTTGGGTCATAGGCTTGTACTCTTGCTCCTGCCTCCCATAACTGCTGCATCAATACTCGACTCGGTGCTTCACGCATATCATCCGTATTTGGTTTAAAACTTAATCCCCAAATGGCGAATGTTTTTCCCGACAGATCAGGGCCAAACTCTTTTGTAATATATTCAAATAGTTTATGTTTCTGCGCATAATTCACCGCTTCTACGGCTTTGAGAATTTGAGACTCATATCCTATTTCATCGGCAGTGCGAACTAGCGCTTGTACATCTTTAGGAAAACACGATCCGCCATAGCCACAGCCAGGATAAATAAATTGAAAACCAATTCTGGAATCAGAACCGATCCCTTGACGAACTTGCTCTATGTTTGCACCCACCCGCTCAGCAATATTTGCCATTTCATTCATGAAACTAATTTTTGTGGCAAGCATACAATTCGCAGCATATTTAGTAAGTTCAGCACTTTTAATATCCATCACAATAACTTTTTCATGATTTCTATTAAAAGGAGCATAAAGCTCTCGCATTAACTCTTCGGCTTCTCTTGAGTCTGTACCAATCACTATTCGGTCAGGACGCTTACAATCATCAACCGCAGCACCTTCTTTTAAAAACTCTGGATTAGAGACGACGGAGAACGTTAATTTAGACCCTTTATTATCCAGTATAGCTTGGATAGTATTCCTAACTTTATCTGCAGTACCTACTGGCACGGTTGACTTATCAATAATAATTTTTGGTGATTGCATATATGTCGCAATCGTTTCAGCGACTTTAAGGACATACTTTAAATCCGCAGAGCCATCTTCATCTGGAGGAGTGCCAACCGCAATAAACTGCAAATCGCCAAAATCCACGCCAACTTTGGGATCGGTCGTAAAGCTAAGGCGTCCCTCTTGGTAGTTTTTCTCAACCAATGCGGTTAAACCTGGCTCGTAAATAGGAATAATGCCCTTTTTAAGATTTTCAACGCGGCTTTCGTCTATATCAACGCAGCAAATGTCATGGCCAGCATCGGCAAGGACAGCCGCTTGCACCAAGCCTACATATCCAATACCGTAAAATGTTACTTTCATCTTAATTCCTTTTATACAACACCACGAGTATCAATCACTACTTTCTTGGCAAACGCCGTTTTATCTGCTTCTTTAAAATCTCGGTGATCAACCAGCACCACAACGATATTGGCTAACTCTAAAGCACGCTCTAGCGAGACTAGCTCAACATCATGTTCTGTTAACTTACCCGGTAATTGGTGGATATTTGGCTCTACCGCTAGAATTTGTCCAATATTGTCTTGTGCTAAATGCAAAGTGATGTCTAAAGCTGGGCTTTCACGTAAATCATCAATATCGGCTTTAAAGGCCAAACCTAAGCAGGCAATGACTGGTTTTTTGAACTGATCTGCGGCTTGTTTTACCTGATCAACGACCCAGTGTGGTTTACCATCATTAACATGACGAGCAGCAGCAATCAGTTTTGCTTCTTCTGGGCAGCTGTTAACAATAAACCAAGGGTCAACTGCAATACAGTGCCCGCCAACACCTGGTCCTGGGTTTAATATGTTGACCCGAGGGTGGCGGTTGGCCAATTTAATTAATTCCCAAACATTGATTTTTAATTTCTCACAAATAAGGGAAAGTTCGTTCGCGAATGCAATATTGACGTCGCGAAAGGAGTTTTCTGTTAATTTCGCCATCTCCGCCGTACGAGAGTTGCTGATGATGCATTCGCCTTTAACAAAGGTTTTATACAGAGCCATCGCTTTCTCGCTACAAGATTTACTCATACCACCAATCACTCGGTCATTACTGACTAATTCTTGTAGTACATAACCCGGTAAAACTCGCTCTGGGCAATGCGCTACTTTAATGTCAGCCGTATCACCTTTATGCTGTGGGAAAGTTAAATCAGGACGAGCCTCTGCTAGCCATGCGGAAAGCTTTTCTGTCGCACCGACTGGGGAAGTACTTTCCAATACCACCAAGTTGCCTTTTTCCAGAACTGGCGCAATCGCTTTGGCTGCGGCTTCTATATAGCTAAGATCAGGCTCGTGATTATCACCTTTAAATGGTGTGGGTACCGCCACTAAGAAAGCATCAGCTGGTTCAGCTGTCACAGTTGCTTTTAGTTTGCCAGTCATCACTGCACTTCGAACTACGATATCTAAATCCGGTTCGACAATGTGAATTTCACCTTTATTGATTGTATCGACAGCGTGTTGATTGACATCTACGCCAATCACTTCAATACCACGCGAGGCTATAACGGCAGCCGTTGGCAGGCCGATATACCCTAAACCAATCACAGAAACTTTATTAAACATCTTATTTTCCTTAAATCTTATCTTGCTAGAATGTCGGCGATACGTTGACAGGCTTTGCCATCACCGTATGGATTGTGTGCTTGACTCATGAGTTGGTAAGCGCGCTCATCACTAAGCAACTGGTCTAACTCTTCACAAATCAGTTGTGTGTTAGTCCCAACCAGCTTGACCGTACCCGCGCTTACCGCTTCAGGTCGTTCGGTGGTGTCTCTCATCACTAATACAGGCTTCCCTAGCGACGGTGCCTCTTCTTGAATACCACCGGAATCGGTTAAAATGATGTGTGCTCTGTCCATCAAATAGACAAAGGGCAAATACTGTTGTGGATCCACTAAGAAAATGTTTTCAATGCCTTTTAAAAGACGATTGACGGGCTCTTGAACATTCGGATTAAGATGTACCGGATAAAGAATTTGACAGTCAGGGTGACGCTTTGCTGTGATGGATAAGGCTTCACAAATACGCTCAAATCCATCACCAAAACTTTCACGACGGTGGCCTGTAACAAGAATGAGTTTTTTATTGTTATCAAGCATCGGAAACTGGTGTGCCAGCGTAGCATTGAGATCTTGCTCGTTGTGAATCTTGTTACGGATCATAAACAAGGCGTCAATGACGGTATTCCCAGTAATATGGATGTTCTCGAGGCAATAATTTTCATCCAATAAATTTTGTTGAGATGTTGCCGTTGGTGCGAAATGATAGTGAGTCAATGCACCCGTAAGCTTGCGGTTCGCTTCTTCAGGCCAAGGAGAATAGATATTGCCGGTGCGTAACCCAGCCTCAACGTGGCCGACTGCAATTTGCTGATAATAACAAGCAAGTGAAGTCGCAAACGTTGTAGCGGTATCGCCATGAACTAAGACGATGTTTGGTTGAAAGTCTTTTAGAACCGTTTCCATACCGTTCAAGATTTTAGTCGTTACTGTCGTCAGTGTTTGCCCTGGTTCCATGATATTAAGATCAAAATCAGGCACCACTTCAAACAACTCTAAAACCTGGTCAAGCATTTCCCTGTGCTGGCCAGTGACGCATACTTTTGTGTCGAAGCGGTTATCTTGTTTAAGCTGATGAACTAGAGGCGCCATTTTAATTGCTTCAGGTCGTGTACCAAACGCAATGAGTATTTTTTTCACTTTATTTATTTCCTTGGGCTAAACTAAACGACTGTTAAGAACAAACTGTTCAACGC
>NZ_NDIM01000222.1:0-23494 GCF_002241375.1 Vibrio sp. V19_P1S1T109
TTTTTACCCTTATTTTCTGCCCCTTTACAACTCCGCAAGCCCCTTGTTATATAAGGCTTGGCGGTATGGTTTGCCCTTTTCGCTACGGCCTGATTTTTCGCAACTCAAAAACTGTAAAAAAAGTGATCGAAAAAGCGCGCAGGCGGGTGTAGAGGAGCGCGGATTCCGTCCGCGAGAGACTCCTTTACGTGGCGCTGTGCTGCCTGTTTCGGCTGTGGGTGCGTGATGCGCGACTTAGGTTGATGCGGGCATAAAGAAACGCAGTCGATTGACTGCGTGTGTTGTGGTGGGTTTGGTGGCTAGTGCGCTATTCTATGGGCCAGCTTCCGGCCGAACTTCCCGATGATACCAATGCTTTTGCGTTCGCTGTTATCTCATCAACAATGGCATTCGCCAAAGCTGTTGCTAGTTCGTCTGACTTTGCGTGATTGCCCGTGGTTGTAAAGCCCTGCCCTTGCAGTTCAGTGATGATTCTTTGCTTTAATGAGCTTTTGCTTAGTGCCATTATTTACCTGCCTTAACTGTTGCCGATACGTCCGAATGCGGCAGACCAGTGAACTGGCAGATACAATCACCTTGCACTACGCCTTTGCCGCCGTTCATTGTGATTAAGTCAGCGGTAAAGCGCATGTTCTTTGCCGATGCTTCCCAATCTTTCTCTATCACTTCTAACCTTTTGCCCATTACTTTTAGTTTATCGTCTTGCGCTATGACAATGTTTCTTAGCTTACCGATCACTTGAATCATTTCGCCTGCGGTGGCTATGTGCATGTGGCCTAGGCTTCCTAGCTCGATGTTATCACCTGCTAATAGCTCAATGGCTCCCAGTGCTTCGATTAGCTTTTTGCCTATGATGTTCTCTTTGCTGTGTTCGTCTACGCTTATGCTGTGTTGACCAAACTCGGCTTGGTATCTATCTGCCTTATCATGCTTTGCAAATGCTTCTTGGGTTTGGCTTTGGTCGGTTTTCTCGGTGGTGTTGCCTGCGGCATCAACACGGCGGCTTACTTCTTCGCGTTGCTGTTGAAGTTGTTCACCTGGTGCTATTGTTGGCAGCGCATATTCACGACCGTACATGCCGCGAATGATTGGCCTATCGTTACGGCCATACGCGAAAGCGATTTCTACTAGCGTTCCCTCAAGCGGATAAGCTAATAACCCTGACTCATGGCCGCTCATGTTAACCGGCAGCGGAACCGACCGATAAACAGGCACGGTGGCATCTGGCATCATGTTTTCATCTAACACTTGAACGTCAATTGCGTAACGTGGCCGGAATGGGTCAGCGGCTTGCCCTGCTTTTGCTGTGTCTCTTACTGCTTCTACTCTGCCAAACTTGGGCAAATGATAGCCTGCGGCCAGCTCTGGAAAGCTGTCTAATGTTTCACGCTTTTTTGCTGGCACTTCATTTTGTGATGAAAGCCAGTGCGCTGTCATTTCATCATCAAACAGTTCGATTTTTGTGATGCGATTGCCATTGACGGTTCGACCGGGTCGAATCATCGGGAACGGTTCGAAGGTAAAGCTGTTCGCGTTCTGCCTTATGCTGAATTCGCTTGGCACTGACATTGGCTTGTTGTAGAAGTGGCTGTCTTGATATGAACCAAAATAGATTTGTTGGTCTACGTCTTGGAACCACACGCAATCATCAATATTGAATGCTTTGGCGATTTGTTCTAAACATTGATAGCCGTCACCTTGGCTGACGAAATTCGGGATCACCGCTTTGGTGTAGTCTGCTTCGGGCAGTTTGAATTCTAAGCCAGTGAGATCACTTAACCGCTTGAGTATGTCTGCAATGGTTGGGTGTTCAATGCTCACCGTCCACCGTTGACTTAAAATACCTGCGTATTCCTTAACAACGATTTTTTGATAGCCATTTGGCGCAGGTTGTATTTTCTCGATATAGCCTTCAAACCATGGCGCTGTGTTGTCTTGATAACCGATATCAAAGCGCACCGCTTGGTTTTCTGCCAATGGCAGCTTTGATTTAATGACAAACACGGCTTTACTGCCAAGCGATAGCTTTAGGCTGACTTTGTTGCTTGTCAGCGCTACTTCTTCATTGGCAATAAACAGACGTTTGCTTAACTTCATTTTGCCGCCTCGTTATTGGCTTCTAGCGCTTGTTGCAGCCGTGTATTTTCGCGTTGCTCTGGCTTGGTTTGGTCTTTTGCGCGTTGTTCTTTTTGCTCTGCTACGCTGTTGTGCTCACGCAGCTTGAACGACACACGCCACGCCAGTGGGTTTTCTTGCTGTACTGCTGAGAATTTACCAACGAATTTCACGTTACGAACTTTGAACGCGTTGGCCACGTCGTTGACGACTCGGTAAATTTTGCGATCACCGTTTTCGTCTTTGGCGTTGCTCATGCTTTCTAGCAAAGTCAGCTTTTCCAGATCACGAAATGCAATCAAGCCCGAAATATCAAGCATGGCGGCTTTTTCGCCTTGTTCTGCATCGTCTGTGAATGATGATTGGCCGGACATGTCTTGGCTTTTGAATTCTCGCTCAAAGCTGACCAGCACGTTTTTAATGCCGAAGGTTGTGCCGTCTAGCGCGAACATAGGCTAACTCCTAACAAAGTAAGTCCTCAAAAAATGCCAGCGGCTTATCACTTAACATCACACTGGCTAAGGTATGTTGATGATTATTTGGCGCACCCGCTTGAACTAATTGTGTTGCGATGCTTTCTGGCGTTCCGCTGAGTGCGAATGAATACACGCTGCCTTTTAGCTGCTTGAGTGCGTTTATCTGTGCGCTGACTTCACTCAGCTTTTCACTGCGCTTGGTGGCTAATGCGCTGAGTTTGCCGATCACATTCGTGCTGTCACTGGCCAGTGATTCAAGGGTGGCGATTTGTGAACCTTGCAGCGCTAAGTAGTCACGCAACGGGCTGGCGGTGATATTTGCCGATGGCTTAAAGCGTGGCTGAACAATAGCAGCAGGCTGTTGAAACTTGTCGCGTTCATTGGTTGTCATGGCTTGCGCTTGCCTTGCCACTTGGCACCAATCCGGCAGGTTAAACACACTGACTAATTCGGCTAATTGGCTTGCAAAACTGGTCATGTTTGATGCAGTTAACATGATTGCAACGGCGTAAGGTTGGGCTTTTGGCCTATGGGTGTCGGAAAGGTCACGCAGTTTGTTAGCTATTATTTTTACGGCGGTTTGCGGGTTTAAGTACGCACCTGAATCTAACTTGCTGCCCACTTGGAATTGATATGGGCTAACGGTTAGCACTGTGCCGTGATTAAGTAGCGATTGCAGATCAGTACGCAACCCAAGCAGTGCTTGCGCCTCAGCACTTAATGAGTGACGCCCGAAATTGGCGTCACTGTTGAGTGGTGTTAAGCGGCTAACGGAGGCGTTCATTACCGTGCCGACTTGGTTTGTAACCGCCTCAGCACTGGTTTGAATGGTTTGGGCACTAGTTGGCCATGTTAGCGATGATGTTTGCCACATGGTTTAGGCCTCTGGCGGTGTCGGCCAAGGGTTCTCATCTCGAATCTTTAGATACAAAGCGTTAGCTTGTAGTCGATATTCTTCTGCTTTAGCCTCGTTACCTTCAATTTCAAGAACGCTTGTTGCTTCGCTCCTTAGTCTGTCAACATCAAGATACAAATAAGCGCGCTTATCAGTCACTTGCTGCACTTGCGCTTGATACTGATTTTGCAAGTTCGTCACCCATGCGTTATCAATCCACTCATCAAAGCGGCTTTTTGGAACGTCAAGCGTGTAGTCGTCAGTGACTAGCGTTTTATCATCAAACTCTTTTTGCTTTGTGCAGTCTGCTTTTAGATGTGCTGTGACTTTTACTTGTCGCTCTTTTTTAACCCAAGCACCGTTTCTGTAATCGCGCACTGGATTACTTGATTCATCTAAGTAAGACCAGTACTCATTATCTGCTAGCACATCAATTGGTAATGCGTTGGGAGTCTGGTAAGGAGGAATAACAAATCTGTCTGGATTTTTTATATCTTTCGCGGCCTCTCTGGTTCCAAGAAACTCGCCAGTTTTGTGTGATGTAATATACAAGATCATGCTGTTTCCCCGTGAATAATGTAGAAGTTTAGAAATGATGTGTTTACTTCTGTGTATTGACCTGTTCTCGCTGAACGAGATGCGTCAAACGAAAACCCCAGATATCTGGAGGCGGACGGTGCAGCAATATAATCCAAAGCTTGGGCTGGATTTGGAGATAATGAAAAAGCTTTAATAGCTCCTTGCTCCACATCAGATCTAAAAAATCCGGTCGTTCCAGCAGTGTCTGAAGAAATCGATCCGGTAACATTCTGAATCTGGTCTTCTTTTGTTGTACCAACAACCCCAAACACCCCCGCTGCCGCAAGGTGCGGTTTAAGTGGATAATTAGGCACAGTAAAGCGCAGGCCATCATCGCTAATACCGAAATTTGCAGCATATTCTTCAGGGTCGGAGTCAATAATCGACTGCGCAATCATGATTGGAGTGCCTTGGACTAGGCTCATTAGCTTTGGATAATCTGCCACTGCGAAGTCTGAGCCATCTCCCAGAAATGCGATTTCGCGGACAGGGAGTAATGTCGAGTCAGGCAGGACCAAACCGACAACATGATCAATTTTTAGATACTGATTGTGTGCATCAATATTGCTTTCATGCTCTTCCAACCCACCCTTAACACGCCAGTCAACCACTGAACCATCAGCATTAATTCCGGCTAGTTTTGCTACATAGTGCTTGCGGCCTGCTTCGTCTACATGGTCATTTAATGGGGTGGTTGAGACTTTAATCGTTAGCGTGTTTTCCCATGCTGACAATGCGGTACCGTCTCGGACCACATCAATATAAATTCCGTTTGGCTTGGTGGTGATGGTTTGCAGCACTTCATTTGCAAGCACGGCGCGCAGGCCACCGACATAAACCACCCCCGGTGTGATTTTGTATTTGTTCGGGTCGGCTTGCTGGGTTACGTCGAAACCGTCTACAAATGCGGTGTGGCCGTAGTTGTCTAGGCAGGCTAGGCGCAAATCTTCATCCATGCCTTTTAAACGGGCTTGGTAGTCAATTTGCCATGTTGCCGCATCTTGCGTTACGCCTGCGATTTGCGCGGCGTTGACGTACTCCATCATTAGCGAACGGGTTAACGTGCTGCCTAGTTCTTTGGTTTCTTCGGCCTTGTGCACCACCATACCGCAAGAATTGGGTACGTTTTTATCGCGCAAGTAAATGGCGTTAAAAGTGAATTCTTCACCGCTTACGACGATCGCAGAATAGACAAGCGCGTTGTCGCCCAGCTTACCGAGTTGGTCGATATTTTGTTGGTGCACCCATGTCGCCACATTGGGTAAACCTTGGGTTAGGTCGATTGGCTGGCTTGGGTCTAGGTTTGGAATGTAGGCGAATATCATTTCGTTCATATCAGGGGCTAGGCCAACGCTGATTTGGTTTTGCATGTATTTCGCAAACTCGTTCGGGATCGCCGTTTGGCTCATAAGTTGTTCCCCATTGTTGCTCTGAATAGTTGCTGACTGTTCGACACGGCTGTCGATTTAGTAGTCAGTGTTACGGCTTCTTTTTTCTCTGCGCTGTAAATAGCGAACGTGTGGGCAAACTCACCACACTGCATATAAACGGTTGCAGGGTATGTCACTTGAAAGCGATAGCGGCGGCAGGTTCTGCCGTATTGTTCGATCAGCACTTGCACTAGTTTGCTGTTCTGTGAAATGGCGCTGTCGGTTAGTTCGATGGTGCACACGTCCCATTCGATCACATCTTCACGTTCTTTGAATGACACAATGGCGATACCTAAGCGTTCAAAAATGCGTTTAAACCCGGCCACGCTGCCTGCATCTTTGGCGTTTATGGCCGCGAACTTTACGCGCTTGCGAAATAGCGTTAGCGGTTCGTTTTCAAAGCGGGTGATGTCTCTGTCCCACGCCATTAAATTAAGCAGCGATTCGCTACAGGTTAATGCGTCCATTTGGCGCAATGGGAATAACAGCCAAGCGCGAACCATTAGCCAGAAACTGAACACCCCTTTTGACAGGAAGTGCGGTTCTTTGAGTTCTTCGGCGGTTGTGCTGCCGTCTTGCCACCATGGAATCACCACTTCTGGTAGTTCTGGCGCGTTATTGGGTTCACTCATTACTCGGCCTCGATAACGGAAAGTGATTGTAAACGTGGCTGCGCAAGTAGGCTCACGATGTCTTTTTGTACTTCACCATCCACGGTGATGCGTACTGACTCAACCTCAAGCATGTTGTTGTGAATTTCGGTACCCAGTTCTGACACGCTAAATCGGCTTTGTGGTCGTGCTCTGGTCATTTCTGGGTAGGCTTCGGTTTCACGGAACGCGGCGCGAATTCTGTCTTCGACTTCTAGCAGTTCGTTAATTTTTGCCATGTCACTGGTGTTGTTCTTGAACACTACTTCAGCAATGACGACATGCTGAGTTTCGTACATTGCTTTGCATGTCAGCACGTCACCGTGGCCGTGGTGGCCTTGCGCCATGATGTGATCATTCAACTGGTCAAGTATTGGCTGTGGTGTTGGCCCTACTTCCATGACAATTAATGCGTTTGCGGTGGCGGGTGTGATGTGGCCTGTGTTTTCAAAGTAGATGTTGTCACTACGAATACCCGCCACGCTTGAAATAATGGAGCGATACACATCATCAATGTGCCATTGGCCGGAACTGGTGAAGGCGTTTTGTAGGCGCAGCGCTAATTCTTCGTCGGTTTCTGGGTTTGCGCCTAATGTGGTTATCCATTCGGGCTCGTTCACGGCGGCGATGATGCCGGGGATCTCTTTTTGGATGATGTTGAAATAACCCGCTGGCAGGTTGTAGGCTTGGCCCTCGCCCACGGCTTCGGTTAATACTTTGCCCGTTGCTTCACCTGCGTTTATCACGGTTTCTTCCAGCACTGCCACTTCATAAACTACGCCATTAATGGGCAGGGTTTGGATGATGGCTCCGGCTTCTACGGTGACGGCATCGGCGGCATTGGCTTTGGTTAGTGTGATATACCCTTGGGCTTTTACTGCACCTTTGGGCGTGATGTTGTATTCCCATGCTTTTAGCTCTAATGCCCAACGCTGCGCGGTGCCAACGAACATGTTGGGCATAACGTAACCCGCGAGCAACACACGAATTAACCACACGCAAGGCGTAACCACGGCGGCGCGAACCCAACGCCAGAACGGGGACATTTTAGAGTCGTTAGAGACTTCACTGCCTGCGCCTGTGACTTCGGTTTTTAGTTTGGCTTCGAACTCGTCTTCAGTAACCGGCACATCTGACTGAGCCAGAATGTCAATAAAGTCTGCGGTTGGTCTTTTACCGTTACTCATTTACGGGTACCTCGATGTTAATAGTGCCGCTGTAGTCGTAGGCTTGAGCGGTGAGTGTGATGTCACCTGCGTTCTGTTCGGTGGCGACTGCAGTACCGGGGATAATGCGCGTATCGCTTTCGGCTTTTTGTTCGATTTGTACTAACACGTCAGCGCGTAGCACTGGGTTACGTTCTGCAATTAACTTGCGCGCTAGGCCGCTTTCCATGATGTCGTGCTTTACGTCTTGAGCAATGCTGTATAAGTCGCTGCACTTTTGCGGTTGTTGGCCTGCGTCCATTTGCCAACCGCCGTCGATCACTTTGATGTCTATGTAGCGTTTATCCGGCATTGAGCTCATTCCATTCTTCAAGTTGGTCTGGTGTGAAGCCTTTGTCTGTAGTGATGTAAACATCACCATAGTTTTTGCTATTCACGGTTTGACGGCTTTGGGTGCTGTTGAGGTTTTGCACCATCGCAGGGTTTAGCGCGGGCGCGTTCTGTGGATTTTTGTAGTCGAATAATGAGGTGTCTTCATTAACGCTATCGACAGTATTTGACATAGCGCTTTGAAGTTCAGGTGCGATAGGAATTTCTCCGGCGCGCCATTCGATATCAATGCCCGGTATCATGTTTAGCTTTTCGATCACCCAGTCGATGGTGTCTGCTAATAATTTGAATACGGCGGTGTCACCAAATGAGGCTTTGAGATCATCCCACCAGTAAATCATTGCACCGACTACAGCCACTAACGCGATAATTCCCGCAACCACCCATGTGATAGGGTTGGCCCACAAAGCGGCATTAAATAACCATGTGGATGCAGTCATTGATAGGATGCCTGCGCGCAACGCTCCAAAAACAGAACCAAGAAATGTCATTGACGTTGACCATGCAACAGTCGCTAACTGCGCCGCTTTCGTTGCGTATGACCACGCCCAAGTTGCGGCTTGACCTACTTTTGTTGCAGCCGTCATAGCCCATATTTTCGCAACTGTTCCCTTAATAATCACTCCCATCAAAGCAAAGTCACCATTGGCAATCATCACCGCAGCAGACCAAGCGATCATAATTACACGGTTGATTTTCATTGCTAAGCTAAGAATCTTAATGGTCACAGCCCAGCCGCCGGACATCATTTGACCTACACCAATAGCCAATGATAGCAATGCAACTACGCCACCTAGCGATAAACCGACTACCGTCAGTCCACTAAACACTTTGCTCAGTAAGGGGAACTGTTCTGCAAATGCAGTGACATAACCGACACCGCCTGCAATGGTTCCTACAATGGCATTGATTGATGGCAGAATAGCCCCAAACGCAGCAGCACGAATCGCAAACCATGAAGCTTCCAACCTTTGCCATTGGTCCGTCATATCAGCGACTATCTTGTCTGTCTTACCCATACCTTGCACTTGAGTAATACGTTTTCGCCCCGCGACGAACTCCTCTTGCTGCTTAATTAAGTTGATTAGCATTAAACTGCCATCACCTAATCCCGCCTCATCAAGAAATGTTCTTGCATCTAACCCTGACATTCCCTCGATTAATGGTTTCACTTTTTCAAGAAGCTCAACCATAGGGAGTATTTGTCCTTCATCACCCCTTAAGTTAATTCCTACCTTAGTTTCAAAAGTTGCGAGCCCTTCTGCGAAGTTTGTCATTTGGGTTACGGCATCCCCTTCAGACATTTGTGCTCTTAACGTACCAAACACGGCTAACTGGTCGTCAAAGGTCATGCCTATAGTTGAAGGTAATGAGTGCATTCCATCGATCATCCCTTCAAGCTCAGACATCCCAAGCCCATAGATTTGTTTTGCCTCTACTATCATTCCCGACACAGTAGCGGTAAATACATCTTTTCCCATCAGATCAGCATCAGCTTTATAGTTTCCGTAAACCGTTTTCATTAATTTACTAACGGTTTCCGCATCTGATTGCATTGCAATAGCAAGTTTCGACGAGTTTCTTGTCACTTTGGCTAACACATCGCCAGACATGCTACCTATAGCGTCAATCATCATCGTGCTGGTATCAATAAACTCGACGGCTGAACGGCCATATTGAACAGAAAAGCCGTAAGCCGCTCTTTCAATTTTCTTTAAGTCATCCCCTACAATGCCAAAGCCTTTTGATTTACTGAGAACCCTATCCATTTCAATAGCAGGCCCCAAAACGCTTTGAATGGCTAAACCTGCGGCCACCAAACCACCTGCACCAACAGCTACGTTTTCTAGGCCTTTTTTGCCTATATCCATAGCGCCTTGCATTTCTCTGGTGATTCCTTGCAATGGTTTAGTCACTTGGTCAACCAAGGACACAACCATCTGTAGCTTTTCATTCATCAGCGTTTAACCATTCTCAACGTTTAAAAAGTTTTGCTATTGCTGTACCTACGGCTATTTCCATGCGCTCTCTTTCGTGTTTTTCAAGCCACAAGGCGCGGGCTAGGTTTTGTTCGTCATCGTCTTCATTGGGGAAGTAATAACGACGCAGGGCGAACGCTTGTTCTAAGCCGTTTTGTTCAATGCGTTCGACCTTGCTTTTTAGTTTTTTAGCGTGATGGTAATGCCGCCTTTTGATGCCGCGTATACCGTGCCAAACAACTCAATCGTCAAACCGGGAACCGTATTCATCAGTTCAACCAATGCTTGTTTTTGATCACTTTCAACAGTGCGCTCCAAGTAAGTACGCGCAGGGGCTACTTTGTTCTCACCAGACAATTCATTGATGTAGTTGTTGGCATCGTTCACGGTGGGTTTGAAAATGAATTCAAGGCCGTTGATTTCTACAGTGACGGGTTTGGTTGCGAATGCAGCTTTGCTCATTGTGTTTCTCTCTCTGTTTGTTGTTCGTGCTGTGCACGCCAAGTTAAGTAGTCTTCAATTTGTGAATCGCACTCGGTGAGTGCATGTTTTAGTTTTGGAATGTCTTCACTTATCACTTCTGGCCATGTGCCTTTCACTTCTGGCTTATGGCAAGGGACTAACATTCCCGCAGGTGGCAGCTTTACTATCACCTGCGTTGAAACGGTTTCAGTAGGGCTCGCGCAAGCGGTCAGTAACAGTGCTAGGAATATGGCATTCAACGTTTGCCAACTGGGCTTTAAGTGTTGCCATGTCTGCATTGAGCTTTTCCTCTGCTTGTATCTGTTGCCGCTTGCGCTGCACTAACAGTTGGTTGGTTTGTTCGGCTTCGCCTTCTAATGTGGCTATAGTGGCTAAGTTGCTTTGGTTATCCGCTTGCGCTTGGCTTAGCTTTTCGCTTAAGGCTGTTTGTTTGAGTTGGCTTGCATCTAGCTTTAGCCATAACACCCAAACTGCGACAAGCAAGGCTGCAACGCTTAGGGTTTTAATCCACTTCCATGCAGCGAGCATGTTCAAGCCCTCGCCTGTTAATTAAACCGGGCAACTTTTTACCACCGCCATACACCCACTTTGGCAACTCATCACAAGCGGCTTGGTAGTTACCTGCTATGGCGTAGCTATAAATTCGTGTCGCGCTGTGGTTTGGGTTGCGCCTGAACCGTTCGCACCCTGTATTGAACGCGAACGAGGTAAGCGCATCGAACTGGCCTTGTGTCATTGGCTTGCCGGATGTGGTTTCCACTTGGCTAATGCAGCGCTCTGCCTCTTGCAGGTTCTTCACCCAATCTTTGGCGACTTGCTCAAGGCTTACGGGCTTAGCTGGTACGCCATGAGAGTTACCAATGCCGTTAGTAACTAGGCCACTTGGACAGTTGTACGGGTCTAAACGGCACCCTTCGGTATTTCCGGTAATTTCTAACGCTTTCGGGCTAATGCGCAGTTCACCTAGACTCTGCCCTTCGATCACCACTTGACCAACTGGCTTGATGAATTCGTCACCGTAAATGGCTGCGCCGCCAGTGACTAAGCCGATCACCGCTGCGACTGAGCAAATGATTTTGTTAGCTAACTTCATTGAGAAATACTCCTTTTTCTCTGGCGATTTTCTGCATGGCTCTTTTGTGCCAAACGTTGGCCAGTAGCGCCCCCACACCGATTAAAATCGATACGAGGAAGTACCATTGTTCTAGTGTCATGGAACTGAGCAACACGCCCGTTCCTGACATGAAATACGCGATATAACTTGTAAGCCTGTCGTACCAATCTGACATTTGATTCACTCCTTTCTTGCTTGGCAGGGAGTGCAATACAGGCAACCTTTTATGGCTTCTCTTCTTGCCTGCGGGATTTCTTGATCACACTCAAGGCAATGGGTTCGGCTTTGGCGAAGGGCATTACCTGCCCTTGCCAGTTGGTTGGCCAGTGCCACTTGTTGGAATTTGGCTTCCGTATCGCTTGCGACATCTATTACATCCGCCATGGTTGTCCTTAGCTGATTAGGCCGCGTGTATCTTCTTTAGTGAGATACGGCACGCCATTGATGCGAACAAACAGCGGGCTAGTAACAAAGCCTTTGAGTTTGCGAGTGGATTTATCGGCGCTTTCTGGGTCGATACCGATGATGTCGGACAGCACGAACTTGACACCGAACAGTTCGATTTTGTCTTCATCTACGCCGTTGTTGGCGTAAAACAACATATCGTCGGGCTTGATGCCTCGGTAACTTCCTGCGGCTTTCGCGGCTTTGTGTACTTTTTTGAACTGACTAAGGTCGAGTTCTAGCTCTACATCACAGCCGACTTTTCCGTCTACATAGTCGTCAGTAATTCCACGTGTATAAGCGACTTGCGATTCATCGTTAATAGTGGCGGTCGCGCTTTTTACGTGCACAAACTCACCGAACAATGTTGTGTCGAAGCTGCGGCCTGAGAAACGGCTCATGATGTTGCCCCCTGTTTAATTGAAATGGCGATGGTGATTTTTACGGGGCATTCGTAAGGCTGAACGCTCATGTAAATTTCTACTTCTTCAGTGCTTACCCATTTGATATCGATGTCGCCATCTTCTGGCGGGTAGATTTCACCCGGCACACCCGTTAGGGCCATTTGGCGTAAGTCTTGCGTGAAGTAGAGTTTTGCCGCGGCGATGCTGCCCGGCGTTGAGTTCAATGTGCGATCACCGATTCGAGCGATACCGCGAATGCGAACTTTACGGGCGGCTTTCATGGCGACGCGAATGTGGCGAATGTCTTGGTAGTCACCACCGGGCACATCAAGCGTGCGGCCTGTTGTCCAATATTGACCGGGATAATCTGGGTACCACATAGGCACGGCGATGCGGTTTGATTCCAACGCGCGCAGGGTCGCTAAGTCTAACGTTTTGCCTGCGCTGTCTTTGGCTAGCTCGGTGTTGCCTAATACGCTGCCTGTTCGCACACGTGCGGGTGAGTCGGCCAGTGATACTTCTTGGTTGGCTAAACGGCCTGCGTATTTACCAAGGGTGGTGCCATCAGCATGGACGTTTGGCACAACGGTGATGTATTCGCTTGCCACGTCTTTAGGGATGTTAACAATAGCGGCTAACCACTGTTCCCATGTTTGTTCTGCGGTGACGGCTGGCAGTTGGCAGATCACCCCAACTTCACGGCCTAACTGGTTTTTCAGTTCGGTGCGAACGGTCACGGCATCTTCAATCATGGCTTTGGTTTCGCAGTCGAAGCCAAGCACAATCATTTCAAAGCTGGATACTTCGTTAGCTTTGTGAATGGCGTCTTGCCAGTTGTCGGCCTCGTCTAAGATCATCACGCCCGCTGTCCATTCACTTTTGCCGTTAAGCTGGGCGGCGGTGATAGTGGCTAACCCTTCTGGGTTGGCAGCGGCGAGTTTATCGGCTAGGTCGGTGGTTGAGTCGACCATGATTAGGTTACGTTCTGCCCCTTGCGGAACGGTGCCGTAAATAACGAAGAGAAAGTGATATTCAACCCCGGCAATGGGGCCGTTCATCAAGTTCAAGATTTTTATAATAACTGTTGGCCATGCCATGTTAGTTGCCTCACTTTATGTCTTGTGCTTTTACTTGCCATCCGTAGTTGATACCTTGGAAAGCTCTTTCCCACGCTTTGCGGTACTTTTGTTTGGATACCCCAAGGAACTTACGAGCAGGGATTTTCCAGTTACTTTTGCTTTTTATTGCGCCTTCTTCTCGCGCTTTTGTCACCCACCGCCGAAACTCTTTATAGGTAACGTTATCCGCTATCCATTTGATGGGCGGCTTCACTCGTTTCCCTTGCTTGGCGTCAGGATTCACCCGCCTAGCCCACACTGAAAAATTTAAATTTTTAAGCAGCTTGGCTTCTTTCCTTGTGCATATTGATTTCGGGTCAATAGATTTACTTGGTGATGACCTGCCATTATTTCGCCTTTCAAAACCTTTCTGGTGTGCGTTACCAACAAGCCTTGAATCCATTTTTTTCACAGCCCTTGATTTCATCGTGCCTTTCCAGCTTTTTAGCGTAACAATCGCTTTATTCTCATTTGACTGTTTATCGCTGACCACAATAAGAGGCATCATTCCGGTTAGCATTTTCCGCTTACCGTCAGAGCGGCGTTTTTTCCTTTTCGCCCATTTGCCTTCCTCTGGGTTTTGCTGGCGACTAATATTCATCTTTGAGCCATCACGAACCTTGGCCGCTACTCGCCATAGCAGCCTTGCTCTTTTTTTTGGCGGCAACATAAGTAAGCTCAATTTTTCTTGAGCAGAAAGAACACCATTCTTTTCAAAGAAAACGTGAATCATTGGATCACCACTTCTTTCAACTTCGTCGCTACATCAATTTGGTATTCTTCAATTCGCCACATCTTCCCACGCCACGAAATATCGCCATTTTCGTCTTCAATAATTTTCACTGGCTCTTCAAAGGGCACAGTCACGACGATGATCGCCTCATTCTGACTTTGAACGGTGATTGATACTTCTGGGTCTGGTATTTCTTTGTCTTCGCGGCTTTCGTCGTTATCCATTAACCACGCTATAAAATTGGCAAATAACGTAGCTGGTTTATATTCATCAAATGGAAAGCGGTCGAAATAGAATTCCGCTTCATAAATTTGAGTAAACAAGTCAAAGCCATGTCCTTGATTTTTCGCACCCATCACAAGTTCAAGCTCTACCATTTCGGTTTGCAACCGCTTCGCAATACTTTTACCTACGCACTGCTCTATATGTGCCTTTAGTTCTCTGAACTTATATCCGGCTTGATACTCTTCACTCATATCAGCTCCATTGATGAGCGTTTTAGCCCTTGCATGTGGCGGATGATTCGAGCGGATTCCGCTAACAGTTCGTTTTTGATTTCGGCGCTGCGTTCTGCCAAGTGATCACCTTCTTTTTTCTGGTGAACGGTTGAGAAATCTGGCAGCAGGTCGGCTTTTGCTCGAGCAAAGACAGCGGCCTGATATTGAATGACGACGCGGTTTTTATTGCCGATGTACGGGAACGCTTGGATTTCTTCGGCGTTGTTGATGCCCTCGGCCATGTAGCTAGCTTTGAGCATTTCCAGTTCAAGGTTGACGGATGCAATAGCATTGGCGACAGCGTGTGCGATGCGTTCATCGTCTTGCGCGGCGGGTGTTCCTCGCATGCGCTCAAAATCACCGGCATTCACGTTTGGCCAAAAGCCATCGTTGGTGATTTCTGTTTCTTGGTAGCTGTCGTTTGATGCTGTGAACATTCTTCACCCTTTTAAAATAAGTGCGCCTCTAGCCACTGGGTCGACGGTTAACAATGAACCACAAAGGTTATTGCAACCTCGCCAGCCGAGGCGCGGCGGCGTAGGAGTCGGTTAAAGGTTTTTGCCTTCGTCCAATGCGTTAATCCGCATCTGAATTTTGTCGATTTGGGTTTTCACCCCTATCTTTTGGTTCTTTTCGTGGGCTTTAAGCAGCAACGCCATTGACGCTTCTAGTTGCTCTTTGTCACCCACTTGGCTTGGCTGTGGTGCACCTTTTTCGTTTAGCAACAGGCAATAACCTGCGAACTTGTACCACTTGGCTTCCACTTTTTCGTTAAGCTCCCACTCGCCATCAATTAACTTGAAGACTTGCGAGAAATACGGCTCAACTGAACGGCCATGTTCTTGTTGTTTGGTTGCCCACTCTAAAACGAAGTCAGCGCATACCGTTGGCCAGTTCCGCTTGAAGTTTTCAGGGGTTGGCAAATCGTGCTCAATGGCTTTTAGGCACCAAGCGATTGCGGTTTCTAATTCTTCAATGTCGAACAGCCACACGATCAAATCTTGGAAGATTGGGTTTTGATAGCGCTCGCCCGCTTCCAAGTACGCTTCTGCCACTGGCTTGTATTTTGGAATAAGCACTTCGCGTTTGTGGTTTACCTTCTGCGCGATTTGAACAAAGCTTTTTAGGGCTTTTTTGTCTTGCTCAAATTCGATTAAGCGCAGGTGTAAGCTGTCCAAACTTGCAGTGGCATCGTGCGCCACTGCGTGGTTGGTTTGCTTGGCTTTTAACAGTGCATCGCGCTGCTGTTTAAGTGGGCTA
This sequence comes from Vibrio sp. V19_P1S1T109, assembly GCF_002241375.1. Classification (NCBI taxonomy): domain Bacteria; kingdom Pseudomonadati; phylum Pseudomonadota; class Gammaproteobacteria; order Vibrionales; family Vibrionaceae; genus Vibrio; species Vibrio sp. V19_P1S1T109. The sequence goes on from NZ_NDIM01000222.1 coordinate 15,734, forward strand.
ACCATGTTCAATCACCTTTCTAGGCTGCGGGTGCTTCGGCGATAGTGACCGATTCGATAGCCGCGAACATATCTAAGTCACCCACTGCATAACCTTCCATGCGTAAGTAGGAGTTTTCGAATTGCTTGCGGTCTTCTTCGTTTTTCGCTTTGCGCCACTGGGTGCCTTTTTGCGTTAGCACTTGTAGGTTTTTCAAGCTTGTTACCCACATAGCATCAGCTGGGAAGAATGGCGGCGTGTACGCTGTCATACCTGCGATTGATTTTGCCAGTTGCTGGGCGGCTTTGTGCTCAGTCGGTTTATCAGCGGCTTGCAGTAAGCGGTGCTGTTCGAACGTCACTAAGTCGGTACCGACAATGACAACCAGATCAGGTGATGATTGATACACTTCATGGATCACGTTGCGTTTTAAATCGTTCGCTAGTGCATCCAAGTTTTTGTAAGAACCTGCGGTGGCTCCGGTTGGGTCGAGAATGGCAGAGGCAAGTACTTGCTCGGCTTTTTTCTCTTTTGCGAGTTTTAGCCAACCTTTGTTGACATCTTGGCCGAGTGGGTTTGCTTCTGGGTCGGTAGTTTCGGCAATGGAAGTGCCGTTGAAGCCGATTTTTAAAACGTCTAATGCTACGTTACGCGTCATGGCGGCGTTCATTAACTTGGTGAACTCGCCCACGTTGCCGGAGTTCGCCCATTGGGTGAGTAGTTCCCACGTAATGGTTGCGCACGAGTCGGTTTCTGCTAACTGGTAAATGTTGCCACCCATACCTAGCGCTGCGCGGAAGCGATCACCTTTTTTACGACCAGTCAGTAGCTTGCCTGTGCCGACATCAACGACTTGGCCTTGAATTTGGTCTACCGACAGCATGGAGATCATTTTCAAGAATGAATCTGATTCCATGATGGCTTGACGTAGCTTGGTTTCGATAGGCGGCGCAATAGAGAATTTATTGGTTACGTCCACACCTTCGACAGCGGCAGCTTTAGCCACAGCTTGGCTATATAGCTGTAAGAATTTAACGGCTTGATTACTTAGGCTCATTATTACAATGCCTCCACTGTTAGGTCGCCTGCGCCTTCTTCTGGCGGACGTTGTCCACCCGTTTCACCAGATAACGCGTTGAATTTGGTTTCCAGCTCACCGAATTTCTGATCAAGGCCGTTGAATTTTTCAGTGAGATCACCAAGCGGTTTTAGTTGCTTGGTCAGTTCTGCGCTGAATAGCTTCATCGGGTCTTTTTCTTCTGGTGTTTCTGGCTCTTGCGGTTGCAGTTTTAGCGCAGAGAATTTGGTTTCAAACTCTTGGCTAAGCTCTGTTTTTAGCGTGCTAAAGTTTTCTTTTAGCGCGGCTTTTAGTTCGGCTTCGGTCACTTCTGTGTCCCCTTGTTCCGGTTCTGGTGTTTGCTCTGGCGAGCTTGCGCCAGATTGGAAAAAGTTTTTGCACATGGCGAAGAATTTAGAAAATTCAGTGCCTTGGTTGTAGAAAGGAGATAAATCCCATTCTTCGAGTACACTACACTCCAATTCTGTGTGTTGCCCTTGAATACGGGAAAAGCGGAGGCGTGTTGTTCCTGATGATGCTGGGGAGTCAGTCACAGCTAGACCTAGTAAATAACAACGCCCTTTCTTTTGATAATTGGGTTCAGGTTCGATGGAAGAAAATAATTTTTGCCCATCTTTGTTAGCTTCTAACAAGTAGTGATTTGGTGTTAACTTAGCAAACAGGCGTAACTTATCTTTAAATTTACCAGCTTTAAGTTCCTCAACTTCGCCCCAGTTTTTACCCTCAAACACTGCCCATGCACTTCGATAGTGCTCAGGCCAGATTAGAGCTTTGAACTCTTCTGGGTCATACAGCTCTGCCATGTCATTAATCCAGCCTTCGCTGATTACTCTTCCATCGGAAACCGTTGTTCCGGCAGTGGCGATAATGACCCAATCACTGGTTTTTGACATGGTTATTGGTACTCGTTCAATTTAGTTAAATTCTGTTCATTTTCTGGAGAATCACTGAGCGTTACATGGTCCTTCCCCTTATTCTGCAAACATCGTTATTACTTCGATTTGTGGCAAACATACGCCTTTGATTTCGTGCTTTCAGCTTGTTTAGTTCGGGTCAATTCGGATATGAGCAAAAACGGAATTTCGAGGAATTTTGGTAGGCGAATCATGGGGTTTTGGCGGCGTATTATTCGGGCATGGCATACTCCCCTGAAATACGACAAGCCGCCCGAGCCCTTTATTTAAAGGCTTGGACGCCAAGCGAAATCGCTACTGAATTGAAGCTAGTTAATGAACGGATTGTTTATTATTGGGCGGATAAATTCGGTTGGCGCGATATGTTGCGCGAACAAACGGTTGATGAAGCTATTTCAAACCGTATTCAAACGCTGCTTGAACTTCAAGAGCCCACCAAGAATCAGCTCGATATGTTGGATAGGCTCATCGGCCACCATGCGAAGCTGAAGAAACAGCGCGCGCTTGAAAAGCAGCAAGGTGATCAACCGCTACATAATGAAAGTGGTAAGCCCGATTCTAGCCGTGGTAAACAAAACGGCCATTCGCATGGCAATAGTGGTAAAGGTTCTGGCCACAATGGCAAACTTCCGGAAAAGCGTGGTAAGAAACAGAAGAATGATGTTAGTGAACTAACCGAAGAATGTTTCAAGCTTTGGCATGATTCGCTGTTTGAATACCAAATTGTGATGCGTGAAAACTTGCATCAGCGCATTCGTAATATTCTTAAATCTCGCCAAATTGGTGCTACTTATTACTTTAGCGGTGAAGCGTTAGAAAACGCGATTCTGACTGGCGATAATCAAATATTCCTTTCGGCTTCTCGCGCTCAAGCGGAAGTGTTCCGGCGCTACATTATTGCAATAGCGAAAGAGTTTTTAGACCTGGAGTTATCCGGCAACCCGATCACTTTATCCAATGGCGCTGAACTGCATTTCCTTTCTACCAATGGCAAAACAGCGCAGAGTTACCACGGCCATGTGTACGTTGATGAATATTTCTGGATAGGCAAGTTTGATGAGTTGAATAAAGTTGCTTCGGCGATGGCGACTCATAAGAAATGGCGTAAGACGTACTTTTCTACCCCTTCGACCAAAATGCACCAAGCCTACCCGTTTTGGACGGGTGATAAATGGCGCGGCGGCAAAGACACCCGCAAGAATATTGAATTCCCCACGTTTGAAGAGTACCGCGACGGTGGCCGTTTATGCCCGGATAGGCAATGGCGCTACGTGGTTACGATTGTTGACGCGGCGAACGGCGGCTGTGAACTGTTTGATATTGATGAACTGCGCGAAGAGTACAGCGAAACCGACTTCGATAACTTGTTTATGTGTGTGTTCGTTGATGGTGCAAGCTCTATCTTCCAGTTCAACAAGATCACCAAGTGCATGGTGGATGTGGCGCACTGGCAGGACTTCGACCCACGCAAGGCGCGACCATTTGGCAACCGTGAGGTGTGGCTAGGCTATGACCCTTCTCGGTCACGCGACAATGCGGTGTTGATGGTGGTTGCGCCACCTGTTTTGGAAGGTGAAAAGTTCCGTGTGCTTGAGAAACATTCTTGGCGCGGCTTGAGCTTTCAACACCAAGCGAGCGAGATAAGCAAAGTGTTTAAGCGTTACAACGTTACTTATTTAGGTATTGATGTAACGGGTATTGGCGCAGGCGTTTATGACCTGCTGCATAAAAAGCACCCACGCGAGGCGGTGGCGATTCATTATTCCAATGAAAACAAAAACCGTCTTGTAATGAAAATGATTGATGTAATTGAAGGTGAGCGTTTGCAGTTTGATGCCGAATATAAGGAAACGGCGATGGCGTTCATGGCGATTAAGCGCATGTCGACCAATAGCGGCAATATGATGACGTTCAAAGCCGACCGCAGTGAACTGGTTGGCCATGCGGATGACTTTTGGGCGCTTTCGCATGCGTTGGTGAATGAGCCGCTTGATTACAACAACCCCACTAAATCGACATGGCAGATGGCAGCATGACCGAACAAAACACGACACACCACGTAATCAATAAAGAGGATGGCGAAAAGTCTTCCATGGTTGAGTTTTCCGCTATTCCTGAATCGGTCGATAGTAGCAATTGGATGACTCAATATTGTGAGCTGATGTACAACGACGGTGATGATTTTTGGGAACCGCCTATCTCTTTAAAGGGCTTGGCTGATATTGCCAATGCTAACGCTTATCACGGTTCCCTTTTAAAAGCGCGAGCTAATTATGTAGCAGCACGTTTTAAAGCTGGCGGCAACATTCGTAAACGTCACCTCAACAACACCTGTTGGGATTACTTCGGTTTTGGGCATGGTGGTTTATTGATTATTCGGAATGGTTTTAAACAGCCGATTGGCTTTCACCCCTTACCGATGATGTACATGCGCAAGCGAAAGAATGGCAACTGGGTGCAACTTTTACGCGACTATGAGTTTAAAGAATACCGAGCAGAAGATGTCATTTTCATTCCGCAGTACGACCCACAACAGCAAATTTATGGCCTGCCGGATTACTTGGGCAGCTTGCAAAGCAGTTTATTGAATAAAGACGCGACCATGTTTAGGCGCGCGTACTACAAGAACGGCGCACACATGGGTTATATCTTCTATTCGACGGACCCGAACTTAAGCGCGACCGATGAACAAGCGATTAAGGATGCGATGCGTAATTCACGCGGCCCCGGCAACTTTCGCAGCATGTATGTGAACATCCCCAACGGTAAAGAGAAAGGTATTCAATTGATTCCGGTTGGTGACATTGCGACTAAAGATGAGTTTGAACGAATCAAAAACATTACTGCGCAAGATATTTTAGTAGGACATCGCTTTCCCCCTGGCAAAGGCGGTTTAGTTCCACAACCTGGCTCTAACGTTGCGGACCCTGAAAAAGTAGGCCGAGAATATGCCCGTGATGAGATCATCCCTGTTTGTGAATTAATTATGGATGAGGTGAATAACCACCCAGAGATAAGAAAGTACAAGCATTTGCACTTGAACTTTGACTTATCTGTGGGTGATGAAGCTTAAACAAATGCACAGCCGCTATGACACCGAGCAGCAAAACTGGTGACTTGTATCCATAAGTCTTCAATATTGGTGGATTCGAAGTAACCGAAATCACCTATTTGTGGTGTCTGGTTTTGTCGCAGGTTGATCAACTTTTGGTGGTTGTCAGCAAAATAGAAGATGGCTTGATAAATTTGGGGTGTGTGCTTGGCACTGAATTCACTGCTGAACGGTTTAGGTTGTAATTCGAAGCGGATGTAGTGCGCGGCCTGTTTGGGTGAAACGGCTAAGTTTGCGTGTTTCCATTCTGTGCGGTAGGTGATTGGCCAGTTGGCATGGGGAATTTGAGCAGGGTTAGAAATAGGGATGATGGTTTGTGTTTTGGTTTCACTATCGAGCACATCGAGCACCCACTTTCTGAATTGTTTCGCTATCGACGTTCTGGCGAACATGGCGATGAGGTGTGCGCCACGTAGTGAGAAAATGCGTACTGTTTTCTGGTAGTTTCCTGAGACCGTCAATTTGACGGTCTCAGTCATCGAGTTTGAAAACTCATCACGGTTACGATCATAGATGCGGCTAACAGAATCTTCACGCGCATAGCCTAATGCCGTACCAATTTGGGACGCAGTAAGCCAAATTTGATTACTTTGTTCTATTACATCGAAATGATTATTTTGAAAAGTAAGTGCTGAAGTCATAGTGACCCCCTATGTGTCGATTTTATTTAAATCACCACGCAGAGGTACTAATCAATGGGTGGTGAACTGAACAAGGTTAGTACTACCGCGACACATAGAAACGGCCAGCCGAAGCTGCCTTGCCCAGCCCACCATAATTCGACGATACTAGTCTGTTGAGCAGACTACTATGTACAGGTGCACTGAAGCCGCACATAAAAAAACCAGCAATACGCTGGCACTTACGTGCTACGTGTCTAAAAGCGGGGTACTAATCCCGGTACTGGATTTTGCCAGTACTGGGTTAATTTATATTACTGCGGCGCACCTAGTCAACACGACAGTAGTTAATAATTACCTATATATGCGGATAGATGCGGTTATTTGGTGTGTACATGGTTTTTATGTGTGCTATATTTGCCGTGTCAGTGTGTCTATTATTACACACTGTGAATACACATAACGCAGCCGTTGCTGCAAAGAGAGGTACATTATGGCAATTAAAAGCAGTGCCTTTGGTCGGACAGAGCTGACAGGTCAAGATGCAGCTCGCTTTATCGTTCATATGAACGAAGATAAACCAAACCCTAAAGCTCAAAAAAATATTGCTGAAGGTCGTAAACTACGCGCAGCAATGAAAGCATGGCAAGCAAAAACTAATTAGCACCGGAGTCCTATTTAAGCATGGAATTCGGTGTTGATTATATCGTTCGTCCTATTCTTCCCTCAGATAAAGTAAACTCTTTCAAAACTGGCAACGTAGACTTACAGCCTCTCAAGGTTTTTTTGCGCAATCAAGCATGCGATTTTCAAGATGCAATGATTGCACAAACCTATGTCTGTGTTGAACTCAGTAGTAACGAAATGAAAGATGAAGGCAAAGTCATCGGTTACTTGACACTTACTTGCAGCGAGTTAGATATCACTAACGGTTATGTGGTAGAAGATTGCCCTTATGCGAATCGTTATTACTACCTTCCTGCTGTAAAAATTGCAAGATTAGCCGTAGACTCTCGGTTTCAAGGGAATAAACTTGGTAAAGCTTTAATTCAACTTGCACTTGATATCGCAATAAATGATATTTACCCAACAGTTGGTTGCCGCTTCGTAATTACCGATGCTAAACCCACCGCTGTGGATTTTTATGCTAAAGAAGGTTTCACTTTTCTTGATACTGACGAAAATAAGGGGCGTGAGAATCCTATTATGTTTATTGACTTATTTAATCAGAGAGCACTTGAGCATGAAGAAGCCTAACATCAAAACCGACGATGAGCTTTTACGCTATCTTGATGTTGAAATCAAAAAATCCGATAACGTCAAACCAATCCCACAACTTTTGATTGATCGCATGATTGCTATTAAGCTCGCTGGCGATAAAGCAAAACAGCGTGCTAAATTGCACTAACCTCCCCTTATAAACAGGGCTCCACTTTTAAACTGTACAAAAACACAGCTTATTGACGTATTATTACTGAGTCAGTCAATTAGCTAGGTTTTTGTTTATGCGCGTAATATGCCCAGAGTGCGGATGTAAAAGCCGTATCCACAAATCGAATAGAATCACCGATAGCCATGCGGACTTATATTGTTCATGCAGTGACCCAGAATGCGGCCATTCTTTTGTGATGAACCTTTCCTACAGCCATACGCTTAGCCCTTCTGCTAAGACAACAAGCCAACTTGCGTTTACTTTGATGAAAGCCTTGCCACCGGAACAGCGGCAAGAACTCAAGCAGCAACTTTCTATGTTGTAGCTTTTTGCTATTACACTTTAAACACTGGGCTTTGTGATTCTGCGGCCATCTCCATAATACTGGTGATGGCCGTTAGCTTTTCTGGTGTGATGGTTCCTTTGCTGTCGGCGATGATTAAGCCTGTTAAATAGGCTCCTGCTTTTTTTGTTGCTTCCGTTGCTTCGCTTACCGACATAGCGTCGATCACTAATTCTAATGCTGCAAGATGTATGCTTTTTTTCTGCGTTATCTTTGCAGCACTAATGGTTTCTAGTTCAGCCATTTAGCCTCCAACCTGACGTGATATACTGTATATTAATAC
>NZ_NDIM01000008.1:0-3856 GCF_002241375.1 Vibrio sp. V19_P1S1T109
TTGTTATATTGATCAAAGAAATATTTTTTTATTGATCAATAATGAGTCTGAAACTTAACAAAAAACATATGGTTAATGACCATCAGGCTAGTGGTAGATATCACGCAGTACGGCTCATAAATTAACAAGGAAAAATCAATGAATAAAAAGACTCGCTTAATTTGTACACCTTTGCTTGCTTTATCTACTGCTTTTAGCGTCAGTTCATACGCTGAAAATCACTGGCCAGATTTACCAGTAGGATTCAAAGAGGGGATAAGCGCGCAAGTGGGTGACAAATTGTTTGTCGGCTTGGGGTCTGCTGGTAAGCAATTTTATATGCTCGATTTGAACAATCTGTCAGCCGGCTGGCAACAAAAGGCACTTTTATCAGGCCAACCTAGAAGTGGTGCCACAGCCTCAGTGGTTGGTCAGGAAATTTATGTATTCGGAGGCTCGGGAAAGGACAAAGAGTCGGATGCGTCTCCAATCTTATTTGACACCGTTTATCGCTACGACTCTAAAGATGACTCTTGGGAACAAGTTAATACTTCTGCTCCCGTCGGGTTGTTAGGTTCTTCCTCATATTCACCGGATAACAAAAACATCATCTTCTTTGGTGGTTACAACAAAGAGTACTTCGATAGCTACTTGCATGACGTGATGACGACCGATAAGAACGAAAACCCAGAAGCTTGGCAAAAAATTGTTAATGATTACATGGGAATGAAACCAGCAGCTTATCAGTGGAATCAAAAAGTATTTAGCTATCAGCCAGAGACTCAAACTTGGAGTGTTCTTGGTATTTCTCCTTACTTCGCCAATTGTGGAAGCGCCTTAGTTACTGATGGCATTACAGCAACCTTAATCAGCGGTGAAATTAAGCCGGGTCTAAGAACGACGGAAGTTAAACAATACCACTATGGAAAAGGGCAGCCATGGAACAGCATGCATTCATTACCATCGCCCAAATCAGGCGTTGTACAAGAAGGTGTTGCGGGAGCATTTGCTGGCAAAAGCAATGGCGTGACCATTGTTGCTGGAGGCGCAAACTTCCATGGAGCTAAAGCAGCGTTTGAAAGTGGGAAAATGTTTGCTCACGATGGTCTTGCGAAAGCATTTAACCCTGAAATGTATATTGAAAAAGACGGACTGTGGTCGACCGTTAATAACCTTCCTGAAGGCTTAGCTTATGGCGCGTCATTTACGACTAAAGACGGCGTTTTAATCGTTGGTGGGGAGAAGAGCGACCGTAGTCTTAGCAAAAAAGTTTATATGTTGGCTTGGAATGGCTCAACAGTTGTCGTGAAAGATTAATACAAGAGGATTCTATGTCGTTAGTGATCGACTCTATAGCCGACCTTCCGGTCGGCATTAAACACGGTGTTGGAGGTTTAATTGACAATAAAATATACGTGGGGCTGGGGAGTGCTGGTAAGCAATTTTTGCTTTTGGATTTAAACCATCCGGAGTTGAGTTGGCAGTGTGCCCCCGATTTTCCTGGTGTTGCTCGTGACGATGCGGCATATGCGGTATGTAACGACAAGTTATATGTGTTTTCTGGAGCGGGTATAGAGCCTAATAAAACGCACCCGACGGTTCTCTTGGATAGTTGGGTGTTCGACAGTTCAAAAAACAGTTGGAATCAACTAGAGGAGACTCTACCAATAGGATTGTTAGGTGCTTCTTGCGCGTCTTTAAGTTCGGGAGAAATTGTCTGTTTTGGTGGATATCGAAAAGAAACGTTTGATGATTTTGTTGAGCAGCTATCACATATCAACGTTGAATTAGAACAAGAGAAACACAAGCAGCTTTTGACACAGTTTATGTCACAAGAGATTGCTGACTACGGATGGAATCAGAATATTCTGAAGTTCACTCCATCCGATAACCTCTGGTCTGTTATCGGAGAAAATCCCTTCCCTGCCAACTGTGGTGCCGGAATAGCCCTGTCTGGAAACGTGATTACGCTTGTTGAAGGAGAGATAAAACCTGGGCTAAGAAGTTTACAAACTAAGCAATATGATTGCTCCGGCGCGACTATTGTTAAAAGCATTGAATGTTCCTCAATTGTATCCGTAGACTATGGGCACGAGGGACTAGCTGGTCATTTTGTTGGGGCAGTAGGACAAAATATCTATGTTTATGGTGGAGCGTACTTTATTGGCAGTTGGAATAATTTAAAGACCGGAAAACTATACACCCATCAGGGACTGCAAAAGCACTTTACTAACAAGGTATGGAAGTTCGATGGTGAAAGTTGGTGTTTTGCAGGAGAATTTGGAGAGGGTTTGGCCTATGGAATTTCTTTGTGTTCCGATCAGTGTATGTACATCATCGGTGGTGAAAACAACTTAGGTGAAGCGCAAAAGCGCTGTTACACCCTTTCCTGATGTTTAACTTCATTTTCATAACCACAAACAAACGGTTTGTTTGTGGTTATTTTTTTCATTGAATTTATATTCCAAAAATACACGCTAGGTGTTATTTGCATGAAAAATATATCTTTTAAAAAGAAAATAATATCCTTAATTGTAGTTATAATTACATTCACAATTATTGTTTCTTTCATCAGTGTCAATTTTGTTATTAATGAATATATTTACCAATCTGACACGAAAAATATTAGACATAATATCGAGCTAGTTAAGGACAAATTAACTAGTGAGATTGATTCTAAAATTTCGATGGCTGAAAATCTAAAAATTGGCGTAATTGATATAAAGAATGTCCAAGAAAATTCAGGGTTTGAAAAAATCACAAAAATAGTTGAGGGTTTTGCCTTTGATAACAATGGTTCCTTAACAGATGTTCAAGCTATCCCTTTTATTGAAGCTGCCGAGAATCAAGTGGAGCCTCTTATCATCACTCCTGTGGTTTTGAATGATGGTAAGCCATTGATGACAATCATTGCAAAACATCGCGATGGCTCGACAACATTTTTTGATTTGAACTTAAGTGAGTTTACTCAGATCCTAGAAAAATTTGAACTTGAAGGGAGTTACTTAGAGTTAACTTCTCAAAGTGGTATCACTATATTTACAAATAAAGCTGATAGCTAATCCTTCATGTTTATGGCATTTATATAGTTTCTTACCATCTATGTGAATAGCCACCAAATTAGTAGACACTCTTTAACTTGATTTCATATTGCTTTTCATACTCTACTGGCGACAACTGATTATTGGAACTGGAACCGTGGGTAAGCATAAGCCAGTCGCAAAAAGTATCACCGCCAGCAAAAGATTGGGTGGAGATGTGCTCTTTGCAGGCCATGGGCAGTTTTTCTTACGCACTTATCATTCTGCTTCTGTTGCAATAGATCGAGATCGCGCGATTGAGTATTAAAAATAGAATAAAGAGCGCTGTTTACTTAAATTTATATGAATAGCAGAAACATTGGCACAATGTTAATCGCGTATTGAAATCCTTAGTTCCTACTCATGCTCATAAAGCAGACTGCTTACCGCAGTGTAGCATTATTTTATACTCGCAAATGTTGTTGCGTTTTAATGTCCCTGCTCGAGATGCGAATGTGCTGAAAGATAATCCAAGTCTAACTAGACATGCTATCTATAATTCTTTGTTGATTCAAAACTATCTACTCACGTGAGATAAAAAAAGCAGCGAAATGGTTGGAGAAATCGATGCAGAAAGACGCCGACATTACATGTGAGTTGCTTGCCTATCAGCAGGGCTTGTTGCAACAGGTTGTGACGTTATTTTTTTCTCGATGCGGCTAAAAGGCGAAATAACTACCGGTTATTGTTAGCGGCTATCAGTGAGTTTGAATTGCAACGCTGGCAATAATCCCGAGTGGTGTTTGAACGCTTTGTAGTCACTCACTATGATGAGCTTGCTATTCAGTGGTTGAGTC
>NZ_NDIM01000312.1:0-3824 GCF_002241375.1 Vibrio sp. V19_P1S1T109
TTTGTGACCTTTGCAAACAATTTTTCATATAAGTTTCTTATCAAGTTCATGATTATATTTTGAAATTGATTTAAGACTTTAGCTTTCAAATCCCCTATCATGTTGCGTCTTCTAATTAAGTAAGAGAAAGAATATGTGGTTTAAAAACTGTATGGTTTATCGTGTTAATCGCGATGTAGAATTCAACGCCGATCAGCTCGAAAAACAACTGGCCGAATTTCGTTTTACGCCATGCGGCAGCCAAGATAAGCAAAAATTTGGTTGGGTTAACGCAATGGGTAAACACGGCGACATGATGACCCACGTTTCTGAAGACCGTATTCTGATCTGCGCGAAAAAAGAAGAAAAGATGTTACCTGCTTCGGTCATTAAAGATTCTTTGAATGCCAAAGTTGAAGCGATGGAAGTGGAAGAAGGGCGACCTCTCAAGAAAAAGGAGAAGGAAAGCCTCAAGGAAGATATTGTCATCGATCTTCTACCTAGAGCATTTAGCCGCAGCAATCTCACCTTTGTGCTTATCCTACCCAAGCAAGGCTTCATTTTAGTCGATGCCGCAAGCTACAAAAAAGCTGAAGACGTTTTGGCGCTGCTACGCAAAACCATGGGTAGCCTACCCGTAGTACCTGCGATCCCAGAACAAGCGGTAGAAACAACACTTACTCAGTGGGTTAAAAGTGGCGAACTACCACAAGGGTTTAGCTTGTTGGATGAAGCTGAATTAAAGTCATTATTAGAAGATGGTGCAGTGATCCGTTGTAAGAAACAAGAACTGACAAGCGATGAGATCTTAAGCCATATTGAAGCCAATAAAGTTGTCACTAAACTGGCATTGAACTGGCAAGATCGCCTGAGTTTTATTCTGGCTGAAGATTGTAGCATTAAGCGTTTGGCATTTAGCGATGAACTCAAAGAACAAAATGAAGATATTCCACGAGAAGAGCAAGCGGCTCGCTTTGATGCCGATTTCTCATTAATGTGTGGTGAAATGTCGGCATTTTTGCCTAACTTATTTGACGTTCTCGGCAGCCTTCCTCACCCGAACGCTTAACAAAAGCATCATGCAAAAGCCCAATACCCTTAAAAGTGTTGGGCTTTTTTGTATCGCTTACGATCCCTACTAGGCATAAGGTTATTTTTAACGTAAAATTTGCGCCCCTCCAATACCATCAGGTGGTATTGGCCTGACTTGAGATCAGATTAGAGAAAAACAATGAGCACACATACCCCTTTTGTCCCCGAGCTACTATCACCGGCGGGCAGTCTAAAAAACATGCGTTATGCGTTTGCTTACGGTGCAGATGCCGTTTATGCCGGCCAACCTCGTTATAGCCTTCGTGTACGCAACAACGAATTTAACCATGAAAACCTGCAAATCGGTATCGATGAAGCACATGCTTTGGGTAAAAAATTGTACGTGGTTTGTAATATTCAACCCCACAACTCAAAACTTAAGACATTCATCCGAGATCTAAAGCCTGTAGTTGAAATGGGACCAGATGCGCTCATTATGTCTGACCCTGGGCTTATCATGATGGTTCGTGAAGCATTTCCTGAAATGCCTATTCACCTTTCAGTTCAAGCCAATGCTGTTAACTGGGCAACGGTTAAGTTCTGGGCATCTCAAGGCGTTGAACGAGTGATTCTATCACGCGAACTTTCGTTGGAAGAAATTGAAGAAATTCGTGAGCAATGTCCAACGACCGAACTCGAAATTTTTGTTCATGGCGCATTATGCATGGCTTATTCAGGTCGCTGTCTATTGTCTGGCTACATTAATAAACGTGATCCAAACCAAGGAACATGCACTAATGCATGTCGTTGGGAATACAAAGTTGAATCAGCCAAAGAAGACGAAACCGGTCAAATTGTCGAGAAATTTGATCCAGCAGCAGTTCAAACTATCGAGATACAAGAAGAGCGCCCTGATAATACACTTGGTTTAGGCAAACCGATTGATGATGTGGTTTTGCTTTCAGAAAGCCATCGTCCAGAAGAGAAGATGGCCGCTTTTGAAGATGAACATGGCACCTACATTATGAACTCAAAAGATCTACGAGCCGTACAGCATGTAGAACGATTGACGAAAATGGGCGTGCATTCATTAAAAATAGAAGGTCGTACTAAATCTTTCTATTATTGCGCTCGCACAGCTCAAGTGTATCGCAAAGCAATTGATGACGCAGTTTCAGGTAAACCATTTGATGAAAGCCTGATGGGCACTTTAGAAAGCCTTGCACACCGTGGCTATACCGAAGGTTTCTTGCGACGCCATACACACGATACTTATCAAAACTATGACTATGGCTATTCAGTCTCAGATTCACAGCAATTTGTTGGTGAATTTACGGGTAAACGTCGTGGTGAAATGGCTGAAGTTGAAGTTAAAAACAAGTTTATCTTAGGTGATAGTTTAGAGCTGATGACCCCAAAAGGGAATGTTGTCTTCAGACTTGAAGCAATGGAAAACCGCAAAGGTGAAACTGTTGATGACGCAAAAGGAAACGGTCACTTTGTTTATATCCCGGTTCCTGAAGAGTTGGATTTAAACTTTGCTCTGTTAATGCGTAACTTGAATGCTGGCCAAGATACTCGTAATCCCGTAGGCAAGTAGTTATGGCATTATTGATCACCAGTAAATGCATTAACTGTGATATGTGTGATCCGGAATGTCCAAATGGCGCGATCTCTATGGGCAACCGGATCTATGAAATTGATCCTAATCTATGTACTGAATGCAAAGGACATTACGACAAGCCCACCTGTCAATCCGTATGTCCGATAACAAACTGCATCATTACCGATCCAGAACACATAGAAACTGAACATCAACTACTTGAAAAATTCGTCGTTATTCAAGGTTTAGCCTAATCATTGTAAAAGAGCCCAATCGTTAAGATTGGGCTCTTTTTATCGGTGTGCTAAGCCTTTACTGTTGAGATAGTTCAACATATGAGGTCGAGATTCTTGTGCTAATTTAGCCGTTACCTCTGTAGACCAAGCCGCTTGCTTAGTATTGGAAGAACGCGTCTGATAATAAGCCCTCATCGTCTCATCATATTGCTCTATTTCAGCATAACTCAAAGCATGGTAGGTATTCTCATGAACAATTACCTCAGGAGATAAACGAGGTTTTAGTTGTGGATTCTGAGCCGGATACCCCAAACACATACCAAATAACACTGCGCAATATGGAGGAAGCTCTAATAACTCATCCACTTCTTTAGGTGAATTTCTTAAGCCGCCAATATAAACACCACCCAATCCCATCGATTCTGCCGCCAATAAACAGTTTTGTGCCATGATCCCAGCGTCTACAGCGCCAATCAAAGTGAGTTCAATCAGCTCTGGTTTTACCTCAGGATTAATGGCGTAATGACGTTGGTAGTCAATGCAGAACACTAAAAACTCAGCAGCGCTTGCAACATAAGCTTGGTTGCCCGCCAGTATAGCCAACTGCTCGCGTTTATCTTTATCCGTAACACGAATGATTGAATTAACCTGTAATAGGCTCGATGATGATGCCGCAATACCAGCAGAAATAATTGTACTCAGCTGATCTGGAGTTATCTTCTGATCGGTAAAAGATCGGATAGAACGATGTGCAAGAATAGTTTCAATGACTGGATTCATCTTATATTTTTCCCTACGAGGATATTGCCACTATCTTAGCAAGCATTACCTACTGATGCCGTAAAAATGCAAACTTAAAATTAGCACAGAAAAGATCGGTTTAATGCAGTATGGGGGCGATACTTTTATTGAAGTTATTGAAGTTATTGAAGTTATTGAAGAACAGGAATGTTCTAAAAAATAATAAGGAGATG
>NZ_NDIM01000244.1:0-3824 GCF_002241375.1 Vibrio sp. V19_P1S1T109
TTTTTAGATTACTCATCAAATGAATTGATATGAATAAATGAAAGAGTAGAATGAAACCGTTTGCGCATATTAACTCCCTTGAAATTAAAGGTGTGGCGCGCAGTAGATGAAAGCTAAATAGGAAAAGCAGTGCGGTATTCACTCAAACAATTAGCAGTTTTCGATGCTGTTGCCGATAGTGGCAGCGTCAGTCAAGCTGCGGATAAATTAGCGTTAACTCAATCCGCGACCAGCATGTCGCTAGCACAATTGGAAAAAATGTTAGGTCGCCCTTTGTTCGAAAGACAAGGAAAGCAGATGGCATTAACTCATTGGGGAATGTGGCTTAGGCCGAAAGCGAAGCGTTTATTACAAGATGCTCAGCAGATCGAAATGGGCTTTTATGATCAGCACTTGCTTAGCGGTGAAATCAGTATGGGGGCCAGCCAGACCCCTGCCGAGCACCTCGTTCCAGACCTTATCAGCATTCTTGATAACGATTTCCCAGAGATGCGTATTGAGCTTGGTGTGAAAAGCACCAAAGGGGTGATCGATGGCATCCTCGACTACAAATATGACCTTGGTATCATTGAAGGTCGATGCGATGATAACCGTATTTCCCAAGAAGTGTGGTGTCGAGATCACCTAACAGTGATAGCTTCGGCTCATCATCCTTTTGCCAAATGTAAAACGGTGAGTCTTGCACAGCTTGAACAAGCTAAATGGGTGTTAAGAGAGCACGGTTCTGGCACTCGCAATATTTTTGATAGCTCGATTCACCATCTTATTTCCGATTTAGATGTGTGGCGAGAGTACGAACATGTTCCTGTGCTACGCAGTATGGTTGCGAATGGTCCGTACTTAACTTGTTTACCTTACCTCGATGTAGAACGCTTTATTGAGAATGGCCAACTGGTAGCGCTCAATGTGCCTGATCTGAATATGGAAAGAACCTTGTCGTTTATTTGGCGAGCAGATATGGCTGAAAACCCGTTGGTTGAGTGCATTAAGCGTGAAGGACTGCGCATGATGAAAGGACGACCAAGCGTACTTTAAGCTTGTTAATCTTGGTTATGATTTACTTTGTTACTTCTCAATATGGGGTGTGATAAGTGAAGCTGTTGAGTGTTCGCATTTAGCATCATGCCACACACCCTCATCACCCAATCTAACGCTCATGCTCGATTAAAAAGCACTTCAAATATGTTGATTTATCGTTTGCGTCAACATTTCAATGAAATAAGTGCAGTCATTGCATTTATTTCATGACTTAGGTCACTAGTCATCTGTGGTTGAAGCTTTTAATATCGGCACTTGATTTATTGATGTCGCTATAGCAACGGCTTGTTAAATGACAGGCAGATAGCGGCTAAATGAGGGCGCTATGAGCACACTATTTGCAATTTCACTAACGACAGGCATTCTTTCTGGTGTTTGGGGCTGGATAGCCGTTTCGTTAGGCTTACTATCATGGGCTGGCTTTTTAGGATGTACGAGTTATTTTGCCTCTCCAACCGAGGGTATTAAAGGTCTTGCAGAAAGTTTGATAACGAATATCAGTGGCGTTTTTTGGGCAATGGTCATTATTCATTCATCCAGTTTAGTGAGCTTGGATATTTTGGGTTACGTTGTCACTGCAGTAGTGGCATTTTTAATGTGCATTCAAGCGTCGAAAGCGTGGCTTGGTTATATCCCTGGAACCTTTATTGGCGCTTGTGCCACTTTTGCTGCTGGTGGTGATTGGCAACTGGTTGTTCCATCACTTCTATTAGGTGGCATTTTTGGCTTTGCGATGAAAACAAGTGGTATGTGGTTGCATCAACGATCTAACCAGCCAGCGCTGAGCGATAGCGCAACTGTTGAAACGCGTTCTAAATCCTCAACTTGTTAATTTGTGTTTAAGACTAATGCTGGTGAAATCTGCATTGGTAAAGGTTACCCCCAATTGATCCGTATCGATTCATCAAAATTGTTGATATACCCATTCAATATAAGATTAGTCACATATAGCGAAATGGAAATGATACGAGGCACACAATCATGTGTGCCTTTTTTTACGTGTGGCCATTGGCCATCGTAATCACGCGTTTTAGTGTCCAGCGCAGCAGTACAGGAATAAAGTCCACACCTTGTTGTTCACAATGGGAAACGATGGCAAGCGCCAAATCAGGTTTCGCGTGTTTTTTCAGCACACGTGTGACCACTTTTTTCGCAGGGATTAGATGATCGTAAGGTATTTTAATCAAATCTTTGAAGAAGTGTTCAAAGCCATGAGAGTACAGAAAATGTTCGATATCTCGATCGGGAAGTTCGGTCAGGCGATGCCGTTCTTGATCACCTGTTAGCATACCGCGTACCGTTGACGAATATTTTTTGCCAGCGGGATCGCCATCAGTCACGACATGCCAATCAATGCCAAACGCTTTCGCCACTTTAATTAAGGACTTCAGACCTGATTGAGCAAATTCGACAATTTGTACTCCTTCGGCGGCTAGGTTATAGCCACACTGGCGAGCCAGCTCACTAAACAGCCACACCTCAGTTTCTCCTTCAACCAATAACCAGCAGCGAGCAAAAAGCACCCCTGAGCGATGAAAACGGATATGAAAACCGATACGTCGTAGTTCGTCCTTACTCAATCCACGAGAGATCATCGAATTTGCAATGGTACGGTCAGAAGTACGCACCAAACGCCGAATCGAATGAAGGGGAACAGAGCCAAGCAGATCACCACTGTTCGTTGTGAGAATTTTCTGCATGGGTAATAGTTGAAGTAAACTCCAAGCGCGCGCCAGATGAGTAGGGTGCAATCGACCTTCGGGATCTTCGATAATCAGCAGCGGCCTAGCGCAACGTCGTAGGTCAGTTGGGCCTTTGGCTTGCAGATAAGCATTAAGTAAGCCCATCAACAGCAAACGAGTTTGCTTATTTTTAGTCTCTTCAACAAATTGGCTTATGTTTTTATCGGCGGTTGGGTTGGAATAGACTAAGCTGTCACGTTGCTGTCTTGGGTTTTTACGTGTCTGACTTTTGAATGAAAAATAGTGATCAACTAATACATTCATTGAGTTAAGGCTACTTCTCATCTCGCCTTTGTTGACATGTCCAGGAATGGCCAGTAAACGACGACAGGTATTATCAATGCGTTTTTCGGCGCGAGAATTTTTACCGTTACCATTGACGAAAGGTCGCTCGAAACGCCGTGAATCTTTCAAACGGATCACTGGGTGTAAGCTCATCAGCTCTTGCGCTAATTTTTCGGAATGATGCAGCGGTAGTGGATTGCCTTCGAGGTCTAAAAACAGGTAGCGAGTGGTAATATCATATCGCTCACGAGTGGCACTGATGCGATAGAATATCCGTTTCGTACCCGTTTCATCTTCAACCCAAATCGGCCTCAGCTTACGATAACGGCCGGATCGAGATTCATTTTTGTCTGTAGAAACAAAGCTTAAGACAATTTGTAAATGCTGAGTTTGAGGATGAGCGATAGAGTAATCGACGTGGAAATCTTGCATTTCAAATTGATAAGGTACACCGTTGGCTGGTAGCACTACTGATAAGGCGTCCAACAATGAGGACTTACCCCAAGTATTTTCACCGATCAATGTGGTGAGTTCATCAAAAGCGAGCGATAAACGTTTGATTCCTCTGAATCCGGAAATTTCAATTCGCTCTAGATGCATAGGCAGACTCCTTTTATAACTCAACAAGTTAGCTTCTCGCTGAGTCTGTTTTTCTTTAAGCATAATGGAAATTATGCAGATGAGTAGGCTGCTGGCTCACATATCAAGTGTTTATGTAGGGGCAGCCGAATGAGACAAAGGCTACAAAGCGTGATGAGG
>NZ_NDIM01000373.1:0-3820 GCF_002241375.1 Vibrio sp. V19_P1S1T109
CTTATACAGTGGGTTGAGGTGTAATTGGAATGAATTCAAAATCATTAAAATACAATAAGTTAATAAAAGAAAACTGAATACATACCAATTTCACCTCGTGATTTCGAACGCATTATAAAGGAATTCTTTTTGTGACGTAACACCAAAAGCAACCGTTTGCGTCATTTTTTTTGTCAAATTTGAAATACAGCCACATTAGCGTGGTCGCCGACACTTTTTCATCCGTTTTTGATCTGAAACTTTGCCAATATGGCCGCCTTTGATATAAAGGCAGTAATTGATGTAAGAGATCGCTCATAAATGCCAAAGTATTATCTGATTCAGCTTCATCGCTCATTGTCCATTTTCCTACTCACTCTTTTTGTAGTCGGTTGCCAAATCGATTCAGATCCTAAAAGCGAGCTTGACCATATTCGTGAACGTAGCGTATTGCGAGTGGGTACGTTGAACAATCAACTCTCCTACTACATTGGCCCAGATGGCCCTGCAGGGCTGGACTACGAACTAGCACGCGAATTTGCCAATCAGCTTGGGGTTAAACTAGAGATGAAACCCGCTTATCGGTTGTCTAGTCTCTTTCCTGCACTGAAAAATGGGGAAATCGACGTTGTTGCAGCGGGGTTAAGTCAATCGAATCAACGCTTGAATGAGTACAGAACAGGGCCCGCTTATTACTATGTCAGCCAACAAGTCGTCTATAAGAAAGGCAACTGGCGTCCAAGAAATTTAAAACAATTACTGGAAAAACAACCGGAACTGATTGCTGGTCATGAAGGTGACAGCGTTTTTTCTATCGTGAATGAATCCCACTTTGAGAATACACTCAGCGACATTAAACAGATCTACCCAGAGTTTCAGTACAATGTGAATAATAACGCCGACGTTAACGACCTTTTAAAACAGGTTTCGAATGGCGAACTGCTATTTACCATGGCTGATTCGGTCGAAGTCTCGCTGTCGCAGCGAATCTACCCTGACTTAGCCGTCGCCTTTGAATTAACTGAAGATCAGCCTATCGCTTGGTATATGCGTCGTTCTGAAGATGAAAGCTTATACGCCTTGATGATTGAGTTTTTTGGCAACCTTAAACAATCGGGTCAATTAGCGGCCTTGGAAGAGAAATATATTGGTCATGTGGGCACGTTTGATTATGTCGATACGCGCGCCTTTATTAGAGCACTCGATGTCCGCTTACCAAAATGGGCCCCTCTTTTCCAACAATATTCTGACGAGTTTGATTGGCGATTGATTGCCGCCTTAGCTTATCAAGAGTCTCACTGGAATCCGTTAGCTAAATCCCCCACCGGGGTCCGCGGTATGATGATGTTGACTCTCCCTACGGCAAGAAGTGTTGGTGTCGCCAATCGACTCGATCCGGAACAATCGATTCGTGGTGGTGTCGAATACCTGCGTCGGATGGTACAGCGTATACCAGACTCCATCCCAGAACATGAGAAAATTTGGTTTGCTCTCGCTTCCTATAACGTCGGCTATGGGCATATGATGGATGCAAGACGCTTAACCAAGCAACAAGGTGCGAACCCTGATTCATGGACTGAAGTCAAAGAACGCCTCCCTCAACTGAGACAAAAAAAATACTTCAGCCAGACTCGATATGGCTACGCGCGAGGTGACGAAGCCAAGGCCTACGTTGAAAATATTCGTCGCTATTATCAAAGTATTATTGGCCATGTTGATCAACAAAAGCAGATAGACAATAGTTCAGGTACTGATGATTTGGTTGTGATCAGTATTGAGGAGGAGGAGGCCGCGTTAGAAGCGATGGAATCGGCCGATGAGGCGCAGGATAATCAGTATCTCGACCCCGTAGCTCAATAAGCATAACAATAGCTAAATCTTCCACGTTGAACAAAAATCGCACACTTGATTTCCAAGTGTGCAGCCCATACATCAAAACGTGAAAAAGATCGTTTCCTAAGTTTCATATTATGGTAACAATCCTGCACTATAAAGGCAGATTAAGATTGTCATAAGGCACCCTAAACCATTAGGGATCATTGTCAAAACTCAGCAGTAGGAGGTTGTTTATGCTTAAACGTAAAAAGCTATCAAAACACCTTAATAAAACGGTGGCAGCGAACCGTCGTAAACGTATGTTATCCAATAATAAAAAGAAAATTATCTGGCGTAACCGTGCATTTATGCAATTAATCTCTGCTTAACCTTCAGCGGCAAACATCTACTCAAAGTGGATGTTTGCTAAAGCCCATCACTCTGTTGCTTATTCCGCTGTTTTTCTGCCTGTATCTCTGCGCGTCTTCGTCTAAAAAAAGATTGCAGTTGCTCCCGACACTCCTCTTCTAACAATCCTTTATCGACCGTCGCGTAATGATAGGAGGCTTGGCTTTCAAATAAATTCAGCACCGTACCGGCCGCCCCAGCTTTGAGATCTGGAGCGCCAAAGACAATCCTTTTGACTCGGCTATGCAGCAGTGCGCCTGCGCACATTGGACAAGGCTCCAAAGTGACGTATAAGGTAGTATCAAGCAAACGATAATTTTGTAACCGTTGACCTGCTTGACGCAAAGCCTGAATTTCAGCGTGCGCTGTCGCATCATGTTGACCAATAGAGGCATTCCAACCTTCAGCAATGATTTCGCCATCTTTAACAAGCACAGCGCCCACAGGCACTTCACCTGCTTGTTCTGCAAGATTGGCAAGCGCGATGGCTCGGCGCATAAACTTTTGATCTTGAACGGTAAACTGTGTATTCATATATCCTATTTTCTCTTTCACTAGCCTTTGCCGTTAGCGGACGATAGCCGTTCTGCCAGAAAATCCACCAGCAGCCTAACTTTTGAGGACAAATGGCGATTTTGTGGGTATAAGGCCCATACACCTTCACGATCATCTCGGTACTGATGTAGCACTTCTTGCAACTCACCCGAGAGCAAATACGGCTCTACATAATAGTCGGGCAATTGTACAATTCCAATCCCTTGCAACGCGGCATTCAATAACGCCACACCGCTGTTGCATTTAATTTTTCCTTTAACACCGATTTCACGAGAGCGTTGCTGATCCTTAAATCGCCAATAGTTCATAGTGCCTTGTAAACATTGGTGATGAACCAACTCTGACAATGAATAGGGGGTGCCATATTTCACCAAATAGTCAGGGCTAGCGCAGACAAACAGTTGTCGGTTGGATAACTTTTTGCCAATAAAACTCGAATCATCTAACTGACCTAATCGTACGGCGACATCAATTCCTTCCGCAATCAGATCCAATTTTTGGTTAGTGAGTATCAGTTCCAACTCCAATTGAGGATGTAACTGCAAAAACTCATGCAGCAAAGGCGCGACTTTCTGCTCACCATAAGTCACCGGAGCGGTCACTTTCAGTAAACCTGACGGCGTTTGCTGCATCTGCGTGACAGCAAGATCAGCCTGCGCTAAGCCTTCAACCAATTGCCGACACTGATGATAATAGAGTTGACCCGCTTCGGTCAGGGAGACTCGCCGCGTGGTACGTTGCAACAACTTTACCGCCAAGCGCTCTTCTAATAGCGCAATACGTCGGCTGACATTCGGGTTCATCCGGAAAATCGATACTTCGCCTCATGACTGGCTTTGATTTTTAACTCAAAAAATTCCCAATCACGATACCCATAGGCGACTTTGTTCAGCGTCTTTATTCGGTTGTTCACACCCTCTACTCGACCACTACTCATCCTTTTATCATAAAATGCCAATATCCCATCCTTATGCTTCCTCAGGGTCTTAGTAAACTTCTCTAGCATCACAATGCCTGAGTGGTTCGCTTCATCTATCCAGCTTTCTAGCCATCTCTCACCCTC
>NZ_NDIM01000036.1:0-3809 GCF_002241375.1 Vibrio sp. V19_P1S1T109
TTATTAAAGAACGCATCATTTTAGCGAAAGCTTTCATACTATAAGCAAACGTTACCTTGTTCAGCATTGTGCCGAAAATGTGAGAAAAATCACACTCACAAAAGAGGTGACTCAGACATTTCTATCGGCGATTTTTACAGATTGTGGTGAATTTTTATCATTAATCCATCCGTTTTCGATTTTAGTGACATCCCCCCGCAACTCCTACCATCCCAAAGACATAGTTATTTTGTGGTTTATTTTCTGTGATATTAGGCGTATTTATAGTGAAAATTATAAGTCTAATTAGGAAGAGAACATGATCAACATTGCATTTTTCAGCGCAAAATCTTATGACGCGAGTTCTTTCTCAGAGGTCAGTGATACAAAAATCTTCTCGCTGCACTTTCACGATTTTCGACTCACCCCAGCCACAGCTAAAATGGCCCAAGGATGCACTGTGGTGTGTGCCTTTGTGAATGACGACTTAAGTCGCCCAGTATTGAGCCAATTGTATGAAAATGGGACGAGGCTTATCGCAATGCGCTGTGCCGGATTTGATAAAGTCGATCTCGATGCCGCAAAAGAGCTGGGTATTCAAGTGGTGCGAGTGCCCGCATATTCACCAGAATCGGTGGCAGAGCACACTGTAGGAATGATGATGTGTTTGAATCGCCGCTTTCACAAGGCATATCAGCGTACCCGAGACGCTAACTTCTCATTAGAGGGGTTGGTCGGGTTTAACTTCTTCGGTAAAACCGCGGGAGTTGTTGGCACAGGAAAAATTGGTATTGCCACAATGCGCATTTTGAAAGGGTTGGGAATGAAGGTACTGTGCTTCGACCCTTATCAGAACTCTCTGGCGATTGAACTCGGTGCAACTTACTGCAGCCTTGAGGAAATCTACCAACAAAGTGATGTGATTACGCTTCACTGCCCAATGTCTCCAGAGAACTACCATTTACTCAACAGCCACGCATTTTCCCAAATGAAAGATGGCGTGATGATTGTAAACACCAGCCGAGGTGAATTACTCGATTCAGTTGCAGCAATTGAAGCACTGAAACAAGGTCGTATCGGCGCTCTTGGTTTAGATGTTTACGACAATGAAAAGGATCTTTTCTTTCAAGATAAGTCGAATGATGTGATTGTCGATGATGTATTCAGACGCCTATCGGCTTGCCACAATGTACTATTTACGGGACATCAAGCCTTTTTGACTGAAGATGCACTACACAATATCGCTCAGACAACTTTGGATAACATTCGTTCCTTTGCAAACAATCAACGTTGCGGAAATGAGCTTATAACGCTTGATTAATTAAACCCATCACTAATATGAAGCCTCCTTGATGAAACACCAAAAGGAGGCTTCGAAATCATTAACACCCTGATTCTATGAACGTATTTGTAAAGAGGCTAACGCTTCAGATGTAGCATCCTGTATTGATAAAAACAATGAATTAATTTTACCCGTCGTGGTTCGCATCGGGTTTAAAGTAATGCTTTGGTACATATAATCAGCTTGCTGAGTGACAGGGCGAACATTACGACATTTGAAGAGATATGGGCGCTGCTGCCAAGTAATAAAACTACGACAACCTAAGTCATACACAGGTTTAGTTTTGAGCTTAAACCACTCTTGGGGGATTTCAGGAAACAGTTCAAAAATGGTTTTACCAATCGCATCGTGCCCTTGAATACCGCTGTGGTGTGTCATGAATCCATTCCACACTTGCACTTCGTAATCACGATTAATCACGATCAGCCCCATATCGACATTCTGCACCATATCCACCATCCAGTGGAACTGTTCAAATTCTGCAGGGAGATTCATCGTTAAAAATCCTCCATCAAGTACGCTAATTTACTGTCTAGCAACGGAAGAGACTCATCGACAAACATAAAGAGCAAGTCACAGCGGATCGTCGTTTGATCAATGTTGTAGCTCACTTCAAACGTCATCGTTTTTTTAAATGATCCAGCGGTTGAATTGATCACAGAGTCAATGGAGATGTGTTGCCCAAGCAATACTGGAGAGCTTTGAAAAAAACGCACCTCCGATTGCTCGCCTAATCCATTCAGAAAAGAACCAACTAATATGTTTGATACATCCATTAACAGTTCTAATTCTTCAAGCTCTTCACTGTCTGCTGGCACTTTCATTAATTTTTTTAGGTCAGAAACACTGGAATCACTCAAGAGCACCAGTGCTTCACCTGCAATGCCTTCACCGCTAAAGCCTTGACATACACCAGAAACTTGATCATTTTCTGCCAAGTCACGAAGTGCCATATGTAGCTCACTCACTTCAAAAATATTGACGTTTGGTAGCGGTAAATGAACAAATACATCAAAGTGTCGCGCCAGAGCATCAGCTGCTCGACCAATCGAAACGTTCGCAACTTCCATATAGATGTCACGACGTTTTAAGATAGGTAGTTCAACAGAGATAGGCGTAACGATACGAGGCTGTGTTGGCGGTTCGACTAACTCTCGTAGTACGCTATTTAACACATCCTTATCAATCGGCTTTTGAATAAAAGCACGCGCCCCTAACGCCAATACTCGATCTTTCGCTTTCGGCTGTATATCACCAGAAACAACAACAACAGGCGTTGTCATCCCTCTGCGTTGCATCTCTTCTAGCGTTCCGTAGCCGTCCAGTTCAGGCATAGTTAAATCGAGGAACATTAATTTAAAATCATGCTCTTCAAGATTTTTGATGCCATCTAAACCATGGACTGCGAAAGTAATATCGGCGTTTAGAGAGGCGGGAAGTGAACGAGCCATCTGCTTCCGAGCCAGTGCAGAGTCATCACAGATGAGTACGGGGAAAGACATGTAATCACCTTCTATTTATTAATTCGATAAATAGAGTGTATACCTAAACCTCGCGTAGATGCGAGTTGCGCAAAAAATTAATTAAAAAGTTTTAGGGGTTATAAAAGGCTACACACTCAAGCGAAACATCGGTTAGCAAGCAACAATGCTCGCTCATTTCAACCTCATAGTGAGGGCCAGAAGGTCAGTACAGCAATCCGCAACACAATAGCGGTAACAATGAATGCCACTCCCAAGCGGTACCACTTATATTCCTCAATTGACATGGGAATGCGACGATAAAACATCGTGATGACACCTTTCCAGTCATGGCTACGTTTACCATACCGCACAATACTCGTCAGAATAAAAATAATGCCCAGCATTAAGATAACTTTCTCTGCCCAAAATAATCCGATGCCCATAGTACTTCCTTGTCCAGGAGATAAATAATCATTGCCAACAGTGTATATCGAAAAGATGAGCGCCACTCTTGGACAAAAGTCTAAAGTGCAAAAGCACCAAAAGGGCCCAGTGAGGAAGCCCTTTTGCATTAACAGAAATAATTTAGTTCACTATCACATTAACCATCTTACGCGTAAGTTACGCATAAAGACGCTATGTATTAAGTGCGCTACGCGTGATGCGCCGTTGTTTTAGAAATTGCAGAGGTTAATTTATCTCGATAACTGAACCAGAGGTATGTCACGACAATAGAGAAGAAGAGATACGACAAAGCAAAGATAAAAGGCGATGTGATCAATTGCGCTGATATCCCCCACGCAACACCGATAATGGTCACTGTCAATTTAGCAAGAAGCCCACAGATGAGAAGAAAAAGGGCAAACTCCGGCACTTTAGTACTTCGAAACGCAAACCAGTAACAGCTACCTACTGCGAGTGACGAGATGTAAAGCCCAAGCAAAAATGAATGAAAGTGATCAGCAGAGGCCACACCCGCCGAGACAGACGCCATTAAAATCAGTATTAGTTTCATGTTGTAAACC
>NZ_NDIM01000220.1:0-3799 GCF_002241375.1 Vibrio sp. V19_P1S1T109
CCTAAAAATAGTCAGTGCCGCATTCGGGTTATAGCCATCACCCATCCACAGTACATCCGTTGTTAAGTTCTCGCCATTTTTGAACCACTGATTAGTAAATTCAGACTTTGCTTTCAAATAACGTGCTTGTTGATGCGCATAACGGACCCAATGAGTAATAGGCAACGTGTTACTTTCCAACTCGCTTGGCAGTTTTAGATTCGCGGCTTGCGATCGATAAAATTGATTCACTTCGGGTAAATCAGCTTTCTCTGGGTCTAAAAAGAACACCCAAAAATGGTCGTTAATAACATTCAGGGCTAGCTGGCCACGACACACTGGTCCTTTGATGAAAGCCATGATGGTGTTTTGAGCATTGTCTAACATAAATCGAAAGCGTGCTTTAACCGGAAGGGCATCAAATGCCGTCATCGGATTGGCGGCAACTTCAATATCATAGCTAGGTAAAACTGAGACTTGATAATTAGGCCGAATGAACCATGCCTGCCAATCATCAAGACGTTTTTTATTCAACGCATAGGGTAAATGAGTTTTATCTACGATACTGCCTTGCTCAGGGATCAAACGGTAGTAGACGCGTTCTACACCAGGATTATCGTAAGGACGCCTTGTCGCAATTCGGTTAACCGGCTCGCCCGGGGGCGTTGTCGAACGTATCAAAGTGAAAAATCTAGGCTGACCAGCAAGTTCAGAAAAATAAAGGTGAGAAAGAAAAAGATGCTCGTAGATATAACGAGCCATTAACTGATCCTTTGCTGTACCTTTATTTAAAAAGTTTTCGTATTGCGCAACCGATTTCTCCTGATCAGAAGTGAGCGGAATATGGCCATTCATGATTGCACCATCTCTTAGCCACGTGAGTAGCGTATTGTATTCAAGAGGGCTAAGATTTGGCATGCCATAAGGCATTCCCCACGTTGGGTGATCTTGTTTGTACTGTCCGTACTCTTCAATTGTTGGACAAACTTGTTCGCGATCTATCGAAAAATCAAAACCTTTTAGCTGATCTTGTTCTGGTAACGGATGTTCCTCTTTTTGCATTAATAATTTCGCGACTAATCCTGCTTCTAGATTCGCGGTAGGCGTTTGAGATCTCTCGTTCAGCACAGGATGAAAACCAAAATCTCGCCACTGCTCTGTGTATTGTGCATCTTCAAACAAACGGGTAGGAGCCGACGCCGTCAGACGCGTACCATGATAAACCAACGCTTTACTGGCTCCACGATCAATCCCTTCAACTGAAGACATTTTTAGCTGGCAGGGCGCATCATAACAGGCGTGACAGACCACGCAGCGCTGATCGATGATGGGTTTAACATCATTTAAAAAGAAAGAGGCTTCTTTTGAATCTACTGGCGATTGTCTTGACTGAACGCTTGCTTCACCAAACAGTTGGTCATAGTTCAAGCCCGCATACATTGCACATCCTGAAAAAAACACGATGCTAAGAATAATAAGTCGATGAAAAGACATAACATGAGAAATTTAGGAATATTTGTCCCAATTAAAGCAAAGATTAACAAAATGCACCACAAAACGATGAAAATAGCATATTAGGGATGATAAATCGCCCGAGTGGAATAAACGCCACAACTGAACGCACAATGCTCAATTTAGGGTTATAAGACGAGTATACGGTAGACTCGCATTGGCTATACGCATTTAATAAACCCATTGAACCCGCTATAGTTAAACGAAGAAAATTTTGAGGAGTCAAAGGATGAAACTCTCGATATCAGGGAAGTTGCAATTAAGTTTTTTATTGCTGGTGGTGCTTCTTATCATTTCGACCTTTTTTACCTATCGCAGTATTACGCAAGTCGAAACTCACACCAATTCATTGCTGCAAACGGATCTGCCAACCGTGAATACTAGCCGAAATATTCAGCAGTCGATGCAAGAGGTTATTTCAACGTTACGCGCCTATTTATTGGTGGGTTCTCAAAGTGCAGTGGGTGCAACGCAACTGACAAAACTTGAAACTATTATTGGACAGATGGACAAAACGGTACCGGTGTTAGAAACGCTGATTCTCAGTGAGCAATACACCGCGATCATAAGCGAATGGGCTGCAATCAAAGCGCATATCCAAGGCATCGTATTACTGAGCCAAAGTGAGGATAATTTACCTGCCCACACATTATTCATTAACGAGGCCGCCCCCATAGCAGAAGTTGCACTTGACCAGTTACAAGGGCTGATTAACGACGAGTCGACTAACAAAGAAGGAGGGGAGCGGAAACGTCTCTTTAAATTGTATGCTGACAGCTATAATTCGTTAGCTAATGCACTGGCATCGTTGCGAGATTTCTTACTGTATGCGAAGCCTGAACATCTCGAAAAATATCAAGACCTGATTAACTCTCATAACCAATCTGTTGCTGAAATTGTGGAAAAGTCCTCTTTGCTATCGGATGATGAACAGAGTCTTTGGTCATTATTTAATGAGATGCAGCAGCTTTATTTCCCACTCGCACAGCAGGTGATTGCAATACGCCAATCTGAGCAATGGAACGGCGTCAATCAAAAAATGGCCACACAACTTATGCCTGCCGTAGATAAAATGACTAACCGTCTTGAAGATGTTATCGCCACTCAACAATCAAAAGCAGAGCAAAGTGGCGAAAGGATGAGTCGTAGCATTAGTAATGTGATTAACGTGTTATTTATCATGATTGCCGTGACTGTTTCAGTTGCTGTTTTGCTTTCCAATTACTTAGGTAAGAATATCGGCCGCAGAGTGAGTCGAATCGGGAAGAGAGCCGAAATCATTGCGGCAGGAGATGTCTCTCAACCAGCACTTTTGTGTGAAGGTAGCGACGAGCTATCTCAGCTTACCGCCGCGATAAACAATATGAACAACTCACTGCGAACGATCGTTCAGGGAGTCAGTACCAAAGCGCAACAGGTCAGTCAAAACATGGATGAGCTTCTGAACTATAACTCAAACACTCGGCAGCAAGTACAGCAGCAGCGAGCAAGTATTGAGCAGGTTACAGTACGTTTGAGCGATGTGGCGCAGTATTCTATGGCGACCGCAGAAAAAGCTGAACAATCTACGCAATCTCTTTTGTTATCACAAAATGAGCTCAAAGAGGGAGCCTCGGCGCTAGAACAAAATAGAAAAAGTATTGATAAGCTTGATCAAACCATACAAAAGGCAACGCAATTGGTGCTCGATCTTAGTCGAGAAAGCGAATCGATTGGGCGTGTGACCGAAGTAATAGAGGGATTAGCGGAACAAACTAACCTTCTGGCCTTAAATGCGGCGATTGAGGCCGCAAGAGCCGGAGAATATGGACGAGGCTTTGCTGTGGTAGCGGATGAAGTTAGGCTGCTGGCGACTCGAACCACTCAATCAACCACAGAAATTAACACTATTATAAACGCCATACAGTCAGCGACTGCGGCTGTGGTCAATGAAATTAACATGAGTCAGAACCTTGCCAATGAAGGTGCGGCGCAGACCATCCACGCCTTCAACAAAATGATGGACGTACAAGGAAAAATAACGGCGTTAGATAAGGAAATGCACCAGTTATCCTCGGCGGCTGATCTGCAACAACAATCAACACACCAAATGACTCAATTCATGCAAGAAGTTGTCAATTCGGTGGAAAGTGTGGCAAGTATTAGCCAAATCTCAAACCAAACGTCAGCGCAAGTAAAAGATAATGTCACTGTACTCAATCAAGAAATGGAAAAGTTCAAAATTTAAACGCAAGAGTAGATATTCAATTGAGTTAAAAATAACCAAAAGCACACAAATCTCAACCAATTGAATTTACTTTGTTTATTT
>NZ_NDIM01000228.1:0-3776 GCF_002241375.1 Vibrio sp. V19_P1S1T109
CCTACTATGTCTGTCTGTTGTGTTTGATCTACATCAAGAATCGATTGTTCACCGTAAATAAAAATTCAACTTCAAACTTTAGTTGCATTTTTTTAGCGCATAACTTTGGGATATCCGCTAATCTTAGCGGTATGAATATCTGTGACTGTCTATTAATTTTACGATAATGACCAGCGACGACTTTAAGAGATCTACAGCCAATTTAAAAAAAGCAGTACCGTTGATGATGAAAAATCATGTGGCGGCGACACCTGCTAACTATGCACTTTGGTATACCTATGTTGACAACGCCATACCTCAACTCAATCGAGAACTCGATTCTGTATTGGAAAACTTTGGCCTTTGTCCTCCCGCGGCAAGCTCTCAACTCTATAACAGCTATGTCGCATCGCGCTCTGAAACCAGTTTAAGCACGCTACGCAACAACATTGAAGTGTTAGTCAATGAAGTCGCAAGTTCAATGTCAGATACCCTAACCGATACCAGCGAATTTGCCAGAGTGATTGATAAAAGTTTTAGTGAATTAGAACGAGTCGAAAACGATGATTTATCGATCGAAGAGGTGATGAAAGTGGTTCGCCAATTGGTCACTGAATCGCGAGATATTCGCCATTCAACTCAGTTTTTAAATGGTCAACTTAATAGTGCCAGTAAAGAAATTCATCGACTGAAAGAGCAGCTTGCCGAGGTGCAAAAAGAGGCTTTATTCGATGGATTGTCCGGTTTATATAACCGCCGTTCGTTCAATGATGATCTCTTTACCCTAATAAGCGCGCAGCAACCAATAAGCCTGATCTTATTAGATATCGATCACTTCAAATCTTTTAATGACAATTATGGCCACCTATTTGGTGACACCGTCATCAAAGGCATCGCTAAAAAGCTTCAGAGTAGCTGTCGAGATGGCATTACCGCCTACCGATTTGGCGGCGAAGAGTTCGTTTTAATTGTTCCAAATAAAACACTGCGCATTGCCAGACAGTTTGCAGAATCACTGCGCCGTTCGATAGAAAAAATGAGCGTGAAGGATCGCCGTTCAGGAAACCAAGTTGGTAATATTACCGCCTCTTTTGGTGTGACAGAATTACAACTAGGTGATACGTCCGAGTCTTTGATAGAAAGAACCGATAAACTGCTCTATGAAGCAAAACAATTAGGCCGCAACCGTGTTATGCCGCTTTAATCGCTTCAACCTCTTATGGCTTATGGGTAGCTGAAAAGCAATCACAAGTTCCATAAACCTCAATTTATGGATAGAAAAGTAAAAGGGGCGCCACGCCCCATTTAATCCCAATACGCATCTATAACCTAAGCAAGGTTAAAACTGTAGTTTAAGTAATAGTCTTCACCATCTTTTGCGGTGTACTCCTTATCTTCACTACAAGCTTGAGGCTTACCCTTTTCATCACCTTTGACTAGGCTTACCCAGTGGCGCATTGCGGCGCTGGGCATTTCTTCCACCGATTGGGTAAATGTGGTACACGTTTCTAACTGAATATCATTAATCTCTATCAGTTCAACGCGTCCAGTCCCTTTAGTGCAGCCTAACATCACTTCAACATGGCTACCACTTCCATCACGGAACAAGATCGAACATGGTGACTCCTTTTCACCATTGAAGGCAACAAAATGTTTTGGATGCTTCAAACCACTATGACGCCCATCCTTGAAATAAGCCAACACATGGCGGTAATCGATCACATAACTGGTCACATCTTGATGAGAGCCCGTCGCCAAAGGGAACAATCTATCGAGTAGTTGCTTCGCTCTACTCTGCTTTTCATTTTGTTGATTAGCACTGATAGTCTCGACGGCGAAGACGGCTTCAGCGATAAAGGGTTTATCTAGTTTTTGGATTTCTGTTTTATCGAATGTCAGCATATTCATCGTCTTTTCCTTATAGGTAACTCAACATTTTGTGTTCTAGAGCAATTATTCCAAACTTGCGTTTAACCTTTGTGCAAATTTGTGACCTTGCTTACTTGGTAGATTAACCAATTTTTTACTACAATTTCACAACAAAAATTTTACAGTGTGAATTTTACAAAATGGCCTTATCAAAAAGCTTAGTTCGTCAGTCACATTTCTTAGGGACAAAAGTCAGAAACTTAAGAAAGCGTAATCACCTAACGATGGAAGATTTATCGGCACGCTGTATTCGTATCAACCCAGAATACGCCCCCTCCGTTTCATACCTTTCGATGATTGAGCGTGGAAAACGGGTGCCTAGTGTTGATATGTTGGAGGTCATTGCCCAAGTTTTCCAAAAAGATCCCGCTTGGTTTTTAGATGATGAACCAGGTCAAACGGATATTACTCCTGACAAGGGTAACAGAGGTGGGATCAGCGGTATGGCTCTTGAACCTAGCTTTTTATTCTCAAATGATATTTTACAAATCGCGATCCCAGAGATGCTTTCCCAAACCGGGATCACTGGCAAACAGTTTGCTCATCTATTGATCCGTGCTCACCAAGAGAGTTTACAAAACCACTTCCCAGATCTTGAGCGAGCAGCAGAAGAAGTGGGTTTAAAACGCTTAAACTTAGCTGTTGAAGATCTTATCGACATCGCCAAAAGCCTTGGTTTGGTTATCCGCTGGGTCACGAGAACCCCGCAAGATGTTGTTGATGAGCTTGGTGTTAGCGCCAAACAACTTATTACCTCTTTTTTTGAACCACCATGCACGATCTACCTCAATGAAATTCTACGTGAGTACCCAACTCGCCTAAAGTACGACCTCGCGGTGTATATTGGCCACAATATTCTGCACAGCAAAGAGGGACTAAAAAGTGTCTTAACGGTTGGCCACACAAACAGTTGGGAAGAAACGCCTGATGCCACCGCCACCTGTGAATTAAATTCCCAAGATATCCTTCAGGCATGGCGAGATTTTGAATCGAGTTTTTTTGCTGGTGCACTGCTGTGCCCCAAAGTGCCTTATCGACAACTTCTTGATCGCAGCGGTTACGAAATCGATGTACATTTGAAAGCGGGGGTTTCCCCTTCCGTTGCGATGAGGCGCATGACGGTCGTGTCACCCTATCCGCATTGGCACTATTTCGATGCTTATGGTGAAGGCAAATTAAAAGCGGTTTATCGTGGCAATGGAATCCCTCTACCGTGGGGGAATATGCGTAAAGTGAATGACCCTTGCCAGCATTGGGCCGTGTTTAGACGTCTTTCAGAGCCGAAAAGTGGCAGCTCTGCGCAAATTTCGATTTTGAATGTAGGTGATGAGCCGAGAATATATTGCTGTGAATCCGTCAATATGATCGATCCAGCAGGTAATAATCGAGTGCTATGCGCTGGAATAGATTTGAATCCAGCCATCAATGCACAAGGTGGGGATGCTCACTCAATTGCTGAGGAGCTCAAAGCGTTATGCGTCAGCAACGGTGGGAGCTCTCTTATTCCAAGACACATCAAAAAAGATCTCACGACTATTGCTAAAATTCTTAATATTAATTGGATTGAACGCGGAATTGAAAATAATGCGCGCTTAATCTGCTCACGCGGTGCTGTCTGTCCAAGAAAACCAAGCTGCTATGAGAAATGCGCTGGCTAGTTGCAGAGCGTAAAAATAAAAAAAGCCAATCACAAAAAGTATGATTGGCTATTAATAAGTGTGAACAAAAATAAGGTTCACTAACAACGTCAGTTGGCTAGGTGACCCTCGGCTTAGAAGGGTCACTTACTATATAGCAGGATGCATGCCAACTTTAAAACTGCCAAAAAATACCTTATCTGTCTACTTTATGAGCGGTTTCATTACAAC
>NZ_NDIM01000198.1:0-3758 GCF_002241375.1 Vibrio sp. V19_P1S1T109
GATCGACCTAATTAAGTTCACTGCCTGAGGATTTTCTTACTTAAAGTCACTAAGGCTCCTCGTCGATTGAGGGGAATGAAAATCCAGAACAGCGCAGCCAATGAGTTGTACCAATCATCAGCTGTAAGACCGAGGAAAAAGATGTATCAAATTACGGAAGAATTATGACAAAAAATAACCGTGCCCCATAACAAGCGTTAGGTTTGAGTAAGCAGTAAGCCTTGCTTCGGCTTACAACGCAAAAAGGGTCGCATTTGATGCGACCCTTTCCTCCTTAACAAAAGGTTAAAACTGAGCAGTTAGCTTGATATACACTTCATCTTTGCCTAATTTACTGTCTAATCCATGAGCGTAACCAATCCGTACTGGTAACGTGCCGCCATAAAGTACGATGGTATCGATCTGCACTTCAGCACCAATCCCCGTCAGGGCTTGGTAGTTTTGGTTATCGTTCCAGCTTGATCCTGAGTCGACAAATACAGAACCTGAAATATCTCCCAAGCCAATTGGCCACAAATTCCAGTTTCGTTCAGCGCGATACAATAAGCGGCTTAGTTCAACACTTTGTGTCGCGTAAGCTTGCCCTACTTGAGCCGCAGAGCTGTAGCCACGCAATTCTACCTGTTGGCGGCCATAAAGCTGTGCGCTGTCACCTTCGTAACTGCCCAGCTCAAACCGTTTGGCTTTTGAGCCCGCATAACCTGCCGCAAGATGAGTGGTAAGGTTGAAGCTCCCCGGAAGGTCCCAATATGCTTGCCACTGCGCCTGCCATTTTTGTCCAGAGTAATCACCGCCAACATTGGACTCCCATACCAAATCAGCGTAATGACCCCACGCATAACCAGGAACATTCAATAAGCCTTCACGGTTATCCCATTGTAGCGCAGCCCCTGCTAGCCACTCATCACTGGCTTGTGTATAGCGCGTACCTTGAGGCGCTTTGATCAATGACTCTTTCTGCCAATAAGTTCCGATACCAAACATTAAGTTATCATCGAGGCCATGCCATAAATAATTACGTTGTAACGTCAAGTCATCTTGACGGACAATGCGATCGTCTTTATTGGTCAATGGGTTTAACTTAAACTCATGCTCTCGGCTGAGCGTCGCTTGCCAACGGTTGTCATATTGATATCCCAATTGGTACGTCGCCAACGCATTTTTTGTATCCCAAGCCGCTTGGATCTCATATTGATGTCGCCCTAACACATCTGAACCACTGGTCGAGAAACCAAATAACGATTGGTTGTCATCCCCTTGCCAAACGGGAACCCAATAACGTGGCGTTAAAGTCGACAACGGTGAGTAGTCGGTAGTGTCACTTTTTTCGGCCTGAGATATCGGCGTCGAAGTAACGGATGTCACCTTGGCAAAGGAAGACAGCGGAGCCTCATTGAAAGCCGTCACCGCCGGAATGTGGCGCAA
The DNA here is from genome assembly GCF_002241375.1 of Vibrio sp. V19_P1S1T109. Lineage (NCBI taxonomy): Bacteria > Pseudomonadati > Pseudomonadota > Gammaproteobacteria > Vibrionales > Vibrionaceae > Vibrio > Vibrio sp. V19_P1S1T109. The sequence goes on from NZ_NDIM01000198.1 coordinate 1,426, forward strand.
ATGGTAACCATCATGCTCATAAGCTTGGTAGATAAGCCCTTGCGATTGATTCCATTGCGGAGAAAAAGCACCACCAATTTCATTGGTCAATTGCTCTAGCTGCAGACTGGTTAAGTCCATTCGGTAGATCTGATAACGCCCCGTGTAATCGGCGCTGAACAGCAGCTCTCCCTCTTGGGTAAAACTCAATTGATGCTCAGTTAATGATGTTTCAGTCACAGCCAACCAGCGCTGCTCTTTGGCGACAAAACGCATGATATTCCACGCGCTAGACGGCTGCTTCACGGAAGCATAAATGTCACCTGTCGGAGACAGCGCCATATCACCAATGACCCAACCATATGTGCCTTGCCATAAGCGAGTTTGCTGTCCATCCAGCGTCACCTGCCATAATTCAGGCAACCCTTGTTCATGACGGGTAGCGAAAACACTTTGCCCATTTCGGCTCCAACGTACTTGGGTAAAGCGCTGTTGCTCGGTTAAACGTTGCCACTGCCCATCAACGTAGCGATAAAGATCATTCAACACTCGTCCGTCAAGATAACTATTCACTTGTGACACGACGATACCTTGCTGGGGATGAACATCGAGGCTAGTTAAGCTTTTTGTAGTCAATAAACGCTGCCATTGATTTTGCTTACTATCCCACATCGCTAAATTTGCTCGATCAACCCCATCACGACGCCAAGCCAGTAATTGCTCTGATCCACCATTGGCTAATAGATATTCAAACGGCTGGCTATCGAGAGATTGAGCCTCCGAAGGCTGTTCCTTACTTTGCACAATTTGATCTGAAAACTGCGTGATTAGATCGGCACGGAACTCTTGCCAAAGCGCAAAAAAGTCTTTACCAAAAGCACGTTGAGCGCTTCGGTTTAAGAAAACGCCCGGAATTAGGTAGCCACTGTAATCGCTTAAAAAATGTTGGAGTGCGTCTTCGCCATACATTTTGGCTAAATAATCAATAAAATACGCGCCGTAGAGGTAATTACTGCCAAGCGGTAAACGTTTATTCGCTACCACGATTTGGTTGAGATCAGCTAGTTGTCCGCTCGCCACTTCCATGCGCATTTGCATCGCAAAATGGCTATTGTGCAAACGTCCATAACCTTGTTCATTTTGGCTTTCCATGTAAACCGCTAACCCTTCTAACAGCATCGAGGGTGTCATTGCATGCGGGAAAAGCAGTGTGTGGCGGCCAAAAATACGTCGAGCTCCAGTGACCGCGCGCTCATTTAATTCCATATGAACAATGTGAGTGTACTCATGGCGGATGAGCATGTGCAACCATTCATCATTGCCTTCCAATCCATTAACATCGCTGGGAGGATTTAAGATCAAGCGAATTTGAGCATAAGGCAGCGGCGTTGCCCAACCGTTGGAATAGTCGTAGTCATCCACCAGCGTTAGGTGCGTTTTTTCAGCTGGCATCTTTGAGAATTGACTGGCAAGATCTTGATGCACTTTCTCGGCAATATCTAACGAACGCGCCGCGTACTGGGCCAATTCACTGCGAAAGTGCACGATAAAATGTTGCGATTGTTGAGTCTGCCATTGCTGACCAGCTTGATCCCAAGCGACTGACTCAGCCAATACTGTTGGTGTATGCATACCCAAACAAACCATCAAACCCATAATGGGTGAGAGTACAAATTTTGCTGACATCGTTACAACAACCCTTTTCAATAATTAAGTGCGGCGATTGTACGTTGAATGAGAAAAGGATTGGGTATCGAAATGTATGGCTTTGTCAGGATAAGGCCTGACTATCATTTGCTCTCCCATTCAGGGAGATGGCACTTGACATTGCTAAGCAATCTATTTTATATCGCACTCTATTTGACTGATCGGAACGCTCGATTGACCAAAACAGACATAAGCGGTAATTGGTTGATTCACCTTCATTTTCACGTAGCCAGCTTTTACATCATCCTCTCGAAATCGAACCATGTTGGACGTTGCTTCTGAACCATCGACATAAATCGCCGTGAAATCATCATTCATCCAAGCAACCACTTTGTCGTAACTCTGTTTGGTCTTAAACACGACCTCGGCGCAGCGAATAGGCGGATTGTCACGAACGCTGTACCCGCCAGAATGTTCAACCGCTTCAGAGCCATTGCTCACATCGTGTAACTGGCTGGAAATCACATCACACTGACTGTCAGCCGCATGGACATTAAATGCAATAAGCATAGGAATCACGTAATAGCTTGGCTTCATCTTCATCATAAACATTACTGACATCATAGGTATTTGTAAAAAATAATAGCTTTACCCTATTGAAAACCACCCAAAAATAACATCACTTAAAAGTAAACGTGGGTTAAATA
>NZ_NDIM01000013.1:0-3740 GCF_002241375.1 Vibrio sp. V19_P1S1T109
GCTATAATCCGCTCATCACTATTTAGGGTTAATATTTAGACAAGTCATGAGATACACAAAAATAATCAGCATTCTTCTCATCATTTGTTTCTTATTCAGCGCAATAGTGACTGGGTATTACTATCAGCGCTACCAAGAAGTGAAAGACAACGCAACGCAAAACACGGTAGCGGAGGCGTTTGATCAACTAAATGAGAGTGAACATCAATACCGGGGTTTGAAAGCCCAAGTAGGCTCCATTGTTGATTTACTTAGTCGCAGTCAAAGTTTGTATGAATTTATTTTCTCTCCTTCAGAGGCTAACCAACAGAGTCTTGAAAAAAGCTGGTCTTCTGTTGCTGAAAAACAGACATGGTATAGCTCAATTGCGCTTTTAGACGTATTTGGGCATGAACAACTTCGGATTCATTATTCTGCGACTAATCATTTAGCTTCTAGTGTAAAAACACAGCAAGACAGCTCACATCATGACTACATTGCTTTTGCAGAAAATCTCTCAGAAGGAGATGTGGGTGTATGGGGCATTACATTGGCAGATGCTCCGAGTGCAGCGGCTATACAGCCTATGCTATGCGTAATCACGCCAGTTACCGTATTAGGGGAGCGAAAAGGCTATTTGGTTCTCAATGTTGATATTTGGTCACAATCTTCGCGCTTAACTCATGCGCGTGATCCACAGTTAACTCCTGAGCTTATCGGCGACTCCGGTTTCTACTTGTCTTCTAGCGATAAAACCAAATTATTTGGAGATTTATTACCCTCTAACCAGCACGTAAATCTGGCACTTCAATTACCGAAAACCTGGCAACAGATGCAGCTTAAGCCTTCTGGGTACGTGCTAGAAAATAACAAGATGACTGTATATACAACCCTTAAGTTTACCTCACTGAAACCCGTCTTTTTAATTATTCAATTCACTGATGAGCAGTTAGATCATCGAGCCCAGCGAGACGTCAACGACTTAATCAAAGAAGCTTTTTTTGTCTTCTTCGTTGTACTCATTTTTGCGCTTCCCATGGTTTCCATGGCGTTGCATTACCATCATCGAAGTATTGAAAGCAAACTGGCAAGAGCAGCCTTGAATGGTATGTCTGCAGTGATGATCTCAGACAGAAAGCACAAAGTGATGATGGTTAATGGCGAATTTGAAAAGATTACCGGTCTGACTATTGACGAGATAAAAGGCAGTAACGCATTAAAGTTACTGCTCAGTCCAAATGGTATGGAGTTTATGCTCGAAGTACTTGAAGAGGTATCGCAGCAACATTTCTGGGAAGGTGAAGTAGAAATGGTCAATACGCAAGGTGAGACTCTAACCGCCATCATGAGAATTCAAGCGATTAAAGAGGCGACTAAAGTCAGTTATTATATTACGTCTTTAGTCGATATTACTCAGCACAAAGAGCTTGAAAACCGATTACGAGAATTGAGCGAAAAAGACGCGTTAACTCAGCTATGGAATCGCCGTAAATTTGAAGCAGAATTGCAGCATCATACGCACCTCATTCAACGTTATCCCGAAAGCCATCATGTTTGCCTTGTCTTAATTGATATTGATTACTTTAAACGAGTGAATGATGAACAAGGACATGATGAAGGGGATCGCGTCATTATTAAAGTTGGTGAAATTTTGAGCCAAACATTGCGTACCACGGATTTTCTGGCACGTATTGGCGGTGAAGAGTTTGCGATTATTATGCCGCATACTTCTGTCGAAGAGGCGGAGATTGTCTTGAACCGCTTACGAGTCGCAGTAGAGGTAGAGCAAAGTCTTACCGTGACCATCAGCGCTGGCTTTACTGACTTAACCGCAGATGGTAAACGCTCGTATAAATGCGCTGACATTGCTTTATATGAGGCCAAAACCTTAGGGCGAAATCGAGTTTCACTGTGTAAAAGTAGTGATGATCTTGCTTAAGGCATACTTACAAAGAGTGATGGGCTTGGTAAGTAAACGTAAATAGCGGAAATAAAAAATCGGGGCAAGCCCCGATTTTTTCTGCTTTGTATTCGACGTTCGATTATAGAACGTGAACAGAAGCTGTGTTGGTTGTACCTGAGGCAACAAGTGCACCAGAAACCATCACTACGATGTCACCCTTCTTGCCTAGACCAGAAGCCAGTGCAATCTCTTTACCATTGATGTAGAACGCATCAGTGCTGTCGATAGTATCAACAACAACCGGTGTTACACCTTTAGTTAGAACGAGTTGAGCCGCCGTTTTCTTGTTAGTAGTTACAGCAATGATGTTCGCAGTTGGGAAGTACTTACGCACTGAACGAGCTGATTTACCCGCTTCAGTTGCGACCACGATAAGTGGAGCCGCCAATTTCTCAGCAGTATCTACTGCACCTTTACATACGGCTTCAGTAATGCGTAGGCGTGGGCTGTCTAAACGAGAACCCAACTCAGCTTGTAGAACGCGGTCTGTACGAGCACAGATTTGCGCCATGATAGTTACCGCTTCAACAGGGTATTTACCTTTTGCTGTTTCGCCAGAAAGCATCACTGCATCTGTACCATCCATTACCGCGTTGGCTACGTCGCCAGCTTCTGCGCGAGTTGGACGTGGGTTCTTGATCATTGAATCAAGCATTTGAGTTGCTGTGATAACCACTTTACGTGCGCGGTTACATTTTTCGATCATCATCTTCTGTGCAAAGATAACTTCTTCAGCAGGGATCTCAACACCTAGGTCGCCACGAGCAACCATGATACCGTCAGAAAGCTCAAGAATTTCGTCGAAGTTATCAACGCCTTCTTGGTTTTCAATTTTAGAGATGATTTGGATATCTGCGCCGCCGTTTGCTGTTAGCAGTTCGCGGATTTCACGTACGTCGTCAGCTTTACGAATGAAAGAAGCTGCAACAAAATCAACGCCTTGCTCACAACCAAATTTAAGGTCTGCTTTATCTTTTTCAGAAAGAGCTGGAAGGTTCACTGAAACGTTAGGAAGGTTAACACCTTTGTTTTCACCTAGCGCGCCGTTGTTCAGCACTTTACATTTCACTTCAGTTTCTGTGGTTGCAATCACTTCCATTTCAATCAGGCCGTCATCAACCAAAATTTTGTTACCTACAGTAAGGTCTTTAGCAAAACCTAAGTAAGTCACGGCAACTTTATCTTTGTTACCTACAACGGTTGCATCAGTAGTGAAAGTGAAATCCTGGCCAGCCACGAGATCAACGTCATCACCATTTTCTAGTTTGATGGTACGGATTTCAGGACCTTTAGTGTCTAAAAGGATCGCAAGCTGTTTACCAGTGTTTTCCATTACTTTACGGAAGTTCGCAATACGAGTGCCGTGTTCTACGAAGTCACCGTGAGAGAAGTTCAAACGCATAACGTTCATGCCAGCATTCACTAGCTCAGTAAGCTTCTCTACAGATTCAGTTTTAGGGCCAATCGTACATACGATTTTGGTCTTTTTCATGGAAGGTTCTCTCCGGTAAATATGATTACAATTTGAAGTTGGTTGAGTGTTCTAGCGTCATCACAAGCGGCAATTTTTCTTATCTATTACCCAACAATATTGATGTGATTTTGTGACATTAGAGCTGAAAGTCTTTCAACAGTTTAGTCATTTTATGACCAAGCATTGTCGATTTTATAGCGTTATTTTGCCACTTATTGAGTTTAAATCGGTTAAGTTGCAAAAGAATAACAGTCAATTCTGTAATTTTTTTTCTTTTCGGCGCGAATTCTACCACCTAATGAGTTCAATATCACTGCCTAAGAA
>NZ_NDIM01000012.1:0-3730 GCF_002241375.1 Vibrio sp. V19_P1S1T109
ATTCTCTTGCGAGACAGCAAAAGGCTGCACCTTCTCGGCAGAGTAAAGAGAAAAGCTACTAAAAATCAATAATAAAGAAAATAAGATGCTTTTACTCATTCTGATCTATCCAACAACCTTGATTCACATTTGAGTATGGCAAAAGAAACGATTATTCGCTAAACGTTGTTGTCGATATCAACAATAAATTCATAAACTCTCATGCAATGAGAATTGTCGCTGAACAAATTTAAGCTACGCTTGTTCAGCTTTGTTGGCGATAGTGATGGATGGCAGACCAGTGATTGTCCCACTGAACATTGCAACGCGTGCGTATTTCAGGTTGAGGATACGGAGAATTAACCACCAAACCTGCTCCTGAACTGACTTGGAACTGCTCATCTTGCACCACAACACCGGATGCATCCGGTAAAGAGGCCAATTCGACCAGTTGTCGTGTCTCTTTTGACCAAATACCGTAACAGTTACCGCGTGGAGAAGTTGCTAAGATCCATTGGTCGGTCGCCGCAATACTGGCAATGTAGTGGTTGAATCTTGCCCATTGCTCCGGTTCTGCCAAGAGCGGAATTAATTCGCCACCTTGGTGATGTAACGCCACCAAAGGTGGATACTCATCCGGTTGACCTCGATATTGTTGGCCGCACAGCACAGTATCTGCACCATCATGAGCAAGATGGCGGATACTCAAATGGTGGTCATTTAATATCCGCTGCTCAAGTACTTCGCCTTGATGAGAGAGATAAGTCAAACTTGGCTTCATACTCTCTACGTTGAGTGGTTCACGACCCAAGGTATGCACACCACCCACCCCAATCGCGAGTCGGCCATCTGGCATCACGATGATTTCGTGAGGGCCAATGCCAAAACCGCTGAACTCGGCCACTTTTTGGTAACCATGCTGCACATCATACACGCCGACAATGCCGCGACTGGTTGCTTTCTCGCCTTCGGTTGCATAAAGCCACGCACCATCATTTGAGTAAACGCCATGCCCATAAAAATGTCGCGTGGGTTGCGCCAGTTGCAATTTGATGAGTTCTCCATTTTGATAGTCAAACACCATCAAAAACTCGCCGGGACGACGAGCAAAAGCGATCGCATGCGTTAGAGTAGGATGAATAGCAACACCATGTCCCCTTGCAGGCAGAGGTAATTGGTGAATCGCTTGGCCTTGGGCATCAGCCACAACGGCTCGAAACTGCGAGCCTTTATTAATAGCGCAACCAATCAAAGCTGGCTGTGGGTCACGGCGCGTAGTGGCGCACCCCAGCGGCAGCAGAGGCGCTGAAGCGCTCAATAACGCCGCTTTCAGTAGCGTACGCCTTGTTAGATCAGTCACCATCGGTTGCATTAAATCCTATCACTACACCTAGCTCTACCGCGACTTCATCATGCAATAAATAATTGAGTTGTTCGAACTTGTTATAGAGCGCCAGCACCTCACGGTAGCCTGCTTTCGTTTGCAATAAATCAAATAAGCTGGCTGTTTGCGGCCACGTTTCCAACATTGAGGATAAATGTGCTTTTACACGTTCGGCCATGGCGACTTGCTCTCTTTCCCGCAGCATCTGATCTAAACCGTCTTTTGCTAAATAGAGTGCTTGTATCGCTTGCACATTGTTTTGCAGATTATCCAAGGAGACTTTGGCGCGCCACGATTCTGAAAAATAAGGGCGTGGTTGGCCGATATTAGCTAGAGGGCGACTCAGTTTTTTCATGCTGTAATCAAGCTGATTGGAGAGCAGCGCAATGTATTCGGCCTGCCAAGCGCTCAGATCCAACGTCACCCATGGATTCTGTTGCCATTGCTCAGCAATCAAATGAGATTTCGTCGCCAAATTCGCGCTGATCGCTTGTCCAATCATACAGCCAGTTTCTAATGGCTGGTTTTTCAGGAGCGGTGATTGAGCATCGTAGAGTAACCATTCCAATGCACCAATCCCCTGTACTGTGACACTCTGGTTTGCAATCTGCTCCTCACTCCAGTGCTTGCCACTGCTCGCAAGCAGGCTCATTTTTCGCCCTGTGGTGTCTTTTTTATCTGGCCAGAATTGTACGTTCCAACTTTGCTCTAGTGCTTTGGCTGGCCCTCTCTCTTGCCCTTGTAAAAACATCCACGCTGATGTGGTTTGCTGCCACTGCTCTTTCAGCAAGGGCAACGCAACACCGTCCTGCTGACATTGCTGAGCAAATAATTGAGCAAGTTGGTACGATTGTTGAGCAAAATGCAGCGCCGCAGCAAATTCAACCTCATAAACACCTTGGCTAATATGATTGGTTTTTTGTGGCTCAAGCATGGCTTTCGGCGTGGGTTGGCAAGCCGAAAGTACGCTGGTAACCACTATCGAAAATAACAGAGGAAATTTCATGCTCCCACCCTATAAAGAATTAAGAAAAGCGATCAACGCGTTGCGTTCGCTGGCATTGAATTGAAGTACTTTCTCTTTTGCACTTTGCGCTTCACCGCCATGCCAAAGTACTGCTTCCATGAGATTACGCGCTCGGCCATCATGTAAAAAATAGGTATGGCCACTCACCTCTTGCGTATAGCCGATCCCCCACAAAGGCGGGGTACGCCACTCTTGCCCATTGGCTAAGGCTTCTGGACGATTATCGGCTAACCCTTCGCCCATATCATGCAGTAGTAAATCACTGTAAGGATGGATTTCTTGCTCTGACAAGGCTGGGCGAACCGTTCTTTTTACCGTTTTGAGGTCAGTACGGTGGCAACTCTCACAGCCGACTTGCTTGAACAATGACTGGCCCAACTTCACTTTTGGATCGCCCACATTGCGGCGCACTGGAACGGCTAAATGCTGAGAATAGAATTCGACAAAATCAAGAATGTTGTCACTGACCTCAGGATCGCCGCCGTTAGGTAAGGTTTGACAAAGCGTTTGCTTCTCGGTGCAGTTTTCTTTTGGGAATAAACGGCTGGTCAATCCTAAATCGCCGTTAAACGCCGCGGCATTCTGCTGCATTAAACTAGGCTGCCCAGCCTTCCAGCCAAAACGTCCGATGGCAAAATCTTTTTTTTCTACATCCCAAACACGGTTCACTTTGCCAGAGATACCATCGCCATCACTATCTTCAGGGTCTGCCATTGCTAGTAGGCTGGCATCAGCGATGCTTTCAAGCAGACCAAGGCCAATCATTGGCGGGGCGACACGCGCCGAAAACTGAGTGTCAGGATGCATATTGCCATAGGCAAGCTCAGTGATTTTTAAATTGGGTTTACGCAACATCACTTGGTGGCCATCCGTAAAAGCAACCGCAATCTCTTGATAAGTAATGTGGATTTGCCCTTCCGCTTTTTGATCGGGCAGAGCGAAATCTTGCAATTGTCCACCATAGACGGGCTCGGGGATCCCCCCTTCTTTAGCGTAGAGCGCTTTTTGCTCATCCGTCACAGCAGGAATACTTAGGCGAACCAACATCGAAACGGCATGCGTGTCATTTTTTTCTGGCGGATGGCCGCGGCCATCTTTGATGTGACAATTTTGGCAACCATTGGTGTTAAAAAGTGGACCTAAACCATCTCTTGCATCGGTGGATGATGGCGCTGGCACCCAAGGGTTACGAAAGAAACTGTTTCCCACGCTAAAATCGAGCCGTTTACTCATGGGTAAATTAGCCGCAGGAAGCGAGTAAGCATTCGGCCCAGCTTTGGTTGTACTTGTTTTGCCACCCGATTTCACCTCATCGGCATAAATGGGGTTGGCAAGCAAGG
>NZ_NDIM01000318.1:0-23388 GCF_002241375.1 Vibrio sp. V19_P1S1T109
CTGTTAGGCGTTCAATTAAAAGTAGATCCAAACTCGGATTCAACCACTAAGAGCGCATTATCTAACATTTAGTTCTATTTGTCTTCAGGATGTAGGAGTACGCATGGAGTTCAGTGTAAAAAGTGGCAGTCCAGAGAAACAACGTAGCGCATGTATCGTTGTTGGAGTGTTCGAACCACGCCGCCTTTCTCCAGTAGCAGAGCAGCTTGATAAAATCAGCGACGGCTATATTAGTTCACTACTTCGCCGTGGTGATCTCGAGGGTAAACCCGGCCAGATGCTACTGCTGCATCAAGTCCCTGGTGTTCTGTCTGAACGCGTTTTACTGGTAGGTTGTGGTAAAGAGCGCGAATTAGGCGAACGTCAGTACAAAGAAATCATTCAAAAAACCATCAGCACACTGAACGAAACGGGTTCAATGGAAGCCGTATGTTTTCTGACTGAACTACACGTTAAAGGCCGCGATACTTATTGGAAAGTACGCCAAGCGGTTGAAGCAACGAAAGATGGTCTGTACACCTTTGATCAATTCAAGAGCGTGAAACCTGAAACTCGCCGCCCACTGCGCAAACTTGTCTTTAACGTACCGACTCGCCGTGAGCTTAACTTAGGTGAGCGCGCGATTACACACGGCCTTGCGATTGCATCCGGTGTGAAAGCGTCGAAAGATCTCGGCAATATGCCACCCAACATTGCCAACCCAGCTTATCTTGCATCTCAAGCGCGCCGCTTAGCGGACGACTACGAGAGCGTCACCACCAAAATCATTGGTGAAGAAGAGATGGAAAAGTTGGGCATGACCTCTTATCTCGCCGTCGGTCGTGGCTCAAAAAATGAGTCGATGATGTCGGTCATTGAGTACAAAGGCAACCCAGATCCAGATGCAAAACCAATTGTGTTGGTGGGTAAAGGCCTAACGTTTGATTCCGGCGGTATTTCATTAAAACCAGGCGAAGGCATGGATGAAATGAAGTATGACATGTGCGGTGCAGCGTCAGTCTTTGGCGCAATGAAAGCATTGGCTAAATTGAAATTGCCATTAAATGTCGTGGGTATCTTAGCCGGCTGTGAAAACATGCCAGGCAGCAATGCCTATCGCCCTGGTGACATTCTCACGACTATGTCTGGCCAAACGGTTGAAGTACTCAATACCGATGCCGAAGGTCGCTTAGTTCTATGTGATGCACTCACTTACGTTGAGCGTTTTGAACCCGATTGCGTGGTAGATGTGGCGACACTAACTGGCGCTTGTGTGATTGCATTAGGTCACCACATCAGTGGCGTGGTTTCAAACCACAACCCATTGGCGCATGAATTGGTTAATGCTTCAGAACAAGCAAGCGATCGCGCATGGCGTCTACCAATGGCCGACGAGTACCATGAGCAGCTAAAGAGTCCATTTGCTGATATGGCAAACATCGGTGGTCGCCCTGGTGGTACGATTACCGCTGGCTGCTTCTTATCTAAATTTGCTAAGAAATATAACTGGGCGCATTTGGATATTGCTGGCACGGCATGGAAGTCAGGAGCAGCAAAAGGATCAACAGGTCGTCCCGTCTCATTGCTCGTCCAGTTCTTATTGAACCGCAGCGGCCAAGAGTCTGAGGAATAACCTCAAAATGTGAAAAGGGCCGCAAGGCCCTTTTTTGTTGATGAGCGATTAGATAGTAGGTGACAACATGCAGCGAGCCACCTTTTACATTGTGAACGAAGAAAGCCCTCAAGCAACGCTGGCAGGCTTTGAGCAATATGTCCTATTTCTGGCTCATCACTTCGCCAAACAAGGGGCAAAAATTTATCTGCATTGTGATGATAAAACTCACGCTGAACAGTTTGCTGAACATTTATGGCAAGTGCCTGCAGAACAGTTTGTCGCGCACAATCTGGTGGGTGAAGGCCCGAAATACTCAACTCATATTGAGATTGGCTACCCCAACGTCAAACCCAATTGGAATCGTCAACTGGTAATAAATGTGGCGGATAATCATACAACCTTTGCGAACGCCTTTGCTGAGGTGGTAGACTTCGTCCCCTGCGAAGAAAAAGCAAAGCAACGAGCACGCGAAAGGTATAAAATCTACCGTCAAGCTGGCTACCAATTGCAAACAATCGAGATCCAACATCCATAGGTCAAACCTTATAGTTAAGGCGATCTTTAACAAGATCCTTCACTTATGAAGTTTGACTAAGATTAACCATTCACAGTATCCATTTAAGAGCACTATGGAAAAGACATATAACCCAACAGCAATCGAACAAGCTCTGTATCAGACTTGGGAAGAGAACGGCTACTTTAAGCCTCACGGTGATACATCAAAAGAAGCATACAGCATCATGATCCCACCGCCGAACGTCACTGGTAGCCTTCATATGGGTCACGCATTCCAAGACACCATTATGGATACTTTGATCCGCTGCGAACGCATGAAAGGCAAAAATACCTTATGGCAAGTGGGTACAGACCACGCCGGTATTGCTACCCAAATGGTGGTTGAACGTAAAATTGCTGCTGAAGAAGGCAAAACCAAGCATGACTACGGTCGCGAAGCGTTTATCGACAAAATTTGGGAGTGGAAAGGCGAATCAGGTGGAACCATCACTAAACAGCTTCGCCGCCTTGGCGCATCGGTAGACTGGGATCGTGAACGATTCACTATGGATGCGGGCCTATCCAATGCCGTTCAAGAAGTGTTTGTTCGCCTTTACCAAGAAGATTTACTCTACCGTGGTAAACGTCTTGTGAACTGGGATCCAAAACTGCACACTGCAATTTCTGATCTAGAAGTAGAAAACAAAGACGTCAAAGGTCACATGTGGCACTTCCGTTACCCACTGGCTGACGGCGTAAAAACAGCAGACGGTAAAGACTACATTGTTGTTGCGACCACTCGTCCTGAAACCATGTTGGGTGACACAGGCGTAGCGGTTAACCCTGAAGATCCACGCTACCAAGCTCTGATCGGCAAAGAGATCATGCTGCCAATCGTCAATCGTCGCATTTCTATCGTGGGCGATGAGCACGCCGACATGGAAAAAGGCACAGGCTGTGTGAAGATCACCCCTGCTCACGACTTCAATGACTATGAAGTCGGTAAGCGCCACCAACTGCCGATGATCAACATTTTCACCTTTGATGCCAACATTCGTGACGCCGCCGAAGTGTTCAACACCAATGGTGAACCAAGTGACGCTTACAGCAGCGATCTACCTGCTAAATACCAAGGCATGGAGCGCTTTGCGGCACGTAAAGCCATCGTAGCTGAATTTGAAGCTCTCGGCCTGCTTGAAGAAATCAAAGATCACGACCTCACCATTCCTTACGGTGACCGTGGTGGTGTGGTTATCGAACCGATGCTGACCGACCAATGGTATGTACGCACAGCGCCACTAGCGGAAGTCGCAACCAAAGCCGTTGAAGATGGCGAGATTCAATTTGTGCCTAAGCAGTACGAAAACATGTACTTCTCATGGATGCGTGACGTGCAAGATTGGTGTATCTCACGCCAACTTTGGTGGGGTCATCGTATTCCTGCTTGGTATGACAACGACGGCAACGTTTATGTCGGCCGTAGCGAAGAAGAAGTGCGCGAACAAAACAACCTAGCCCCAGTGGTGGTACTGCGCCAAGATGATGATGTATTGGATACTTGGTTCTCATCCGCTCTTTGGACTTTTGGTACACAAGGCTGGCCAGAAAATACTGAGGCACTAAAAACATTCCACCCGTCTGACGTTCTTGTTACTGGTTTCGACATCATCTTCTTCTGGGTTGCACGCATGATCATGATGACCATGCACTTCTGTAAAGATGAGAATGGTAAACCACAAGTGCCATTTAAAACTGTTTATGTCACAGGCCTTATCCGTGATGAAAACGGCGACAAAATGTCAAAATCTAAAGGCAACGTGCTTGATCCTATCGACATGATCGATGGTATTGATCTTGAGTCTCTGGTTGAAAAACGTTGTGGCAACATGATGCAGCCACAGCTTGCAGCCAAGATCGAGAAAAATACACGTAAAACCTTTGAAAATGGTATCGAACCTTATGGAACCGACGCACTGCGTTTCACGCTAGCAGCGATGGCTTCAACCGGTCGTGATATCAACTGGGACATGAAACGCCTAGAAGGTTACCGCAACTTCTGTAACAAACTCTGGAACGCGAGCCGTTACGTGTTGATGAATACCGAAGATCTCGATTGTGGCTTTAACGCAGGTAGCGAGCTTGAGTATTCGTTAGCCGATAAATGGATCGAGTCTCAATTTGAATTGACGGCTAAAGAGTTCAACAACCATATCAACAACTTCCGTTTAGATATGGCGGCAAATACCCTTTACGAATTCATCTGGAACCAATTCTGCGACTGGTACTTAGAGCTGACTAAACCCGTATTGTGGAAAGGCTGTGAAGCGCAGCAACGTGCAACGCGCCGTACATTAATTACGGTATTAGAGAAAACATTACGCCTCGCGCACCCAGTGATCCCGTATATCACTGAAACCATTTGGCAAAGCATTAAGCCATTAGTGGACGGCGTTGAAGGTGACACCATCATGCTGCAAGCGCTGCCTCAGTACGATGAAGCGAACTTTAACCAAGCAGCGCTGGATGATATCGAATGGGTGAAAGCCTTTATTACTAGCATTCGCAACCTACGTGCCGAGTACGATATCAACCCAGGTAAACCTCTTAACGTGATGCTAAAAGCCGCCAACAAGCAAGAAGTGGCACGTTTAGAAGCGAACAAAGCGGTACTGTTGTCACTAGCTAAACTGGAGGCACTACGCGTTCTTGAAGAGGGTGAAGAGACTCCTGCTTGTGCAACGGCGCTGGTTGGTCAATCTGAGCTGATGATCCCAATGGCTGGTTTGATTGATAAAGATGCGGAGCTAGAGCGCTTAGCAAAAGAGATTGCTAAAACTCAAGGCGAAATCAAACGCATTGAAGGCAAACTCAATAACCAAGGGTTCGTCGCTAAAGCACCCGAAGCCGTTGTCGCTATCGAGCGTCAAAAGCTGAATGGCTATCAAGATACCTTGGTTAAACTGGAAGAACAGAAAGCGACCATAGCCGCGCTATAATCGCGATTGCGTTACCATTAAAAAGGTCGGTGTGAAAATACCGACCTTTTTTATTTATTCACGCCATCAGCAGACGCGATTTTTGTGCTCTCCACGCTCAAACGCGGCAATGTTATCCATCAAAATCGTTGCCAATTGTGAAATAGCTGAGTCACTACCCCATGCCACGTGTGGTGTGAGCAACAAATTTGGCAAATCCATATTGGCTAGTAAGGGATTTGTTTTGTCCGCTGGTTCTCGACTGAATACATCCACTCCAGCGCCAGCAATTTGCCCAGATTTCAATGCTGTCACAAGTGCTTGCTCATCAACCAAACCACCACGGCCTGCGTTAATCAACAATGCATTAGGCTTCATTATCTTTAATTCGTTCTCACCTATCAGGTTTCGGGTTTGCTCGCTCAATGGGCAATGTAAACTCACAACATCCGCCTCCGCTAACATTTGTTCAAAGGACATAAAACCTTGTCGGCATAACTTGGCCCCCTTTCGTTCAGAAAATATCACCTGCATGCCTATCGCTCGTGCTAACGTTGCAGTTGCCTGTCCGAGCGCGCCACTCCCCACAATACCAAGCGTTGAACCTGCAACATCCCCTATCGGATGAGTAAAAAAGCAAAATTGTTGATTGCGCTGCCACTCGCCATTGGCAATATCTTGATGATAAGCAAACAAGCTACGCCTTAAGGCATAAATCATCCCAACTACATGTTCCGGAACAGAACGGGTGGCATAGCCTTGAACATTCACCAGTGCGATGCCTGCTTCACGACAGTAATCGACATCGACATTATTGACGCCTGTGGCCGACACAGCAATCAAGCGCAATTTCGGACATTGTGAGAGTAACGCTCTATCCAGCACCACTTTATTGGTGATTACGATATCGGCTTGAGATAGGCGATCGAGCGCTTGTTCGGCAGAAGTAAAGTCAAACTCAAGCCAATGATGAGCAAAAGGTAAGCTTGGCAATCGAATATAAGCAGGGATTGTGGCCCTATCGAGAAATACAACCGTGGGTAGTGACATATCAGCTCCTTGTCGCCACCCACGTCACACTAAGGTCGGGGCAACGTTTTGTAATCTGGTAATTTTCGCTCAGGATCAAAGTGTTGCAAAATTTGCTCTTGTGCTTCGGGATAAAAATCACAGCCGACAAAAATATTGCGCAGCCAATGACTCTTTGGGTGATAAAAACTGAGCTCTGCGGCATGCAGCGCTAAGCGATCGGAAAAATCTTGCGCTTCTTGCGGGGCATAAAACTCATCACCCACAATCGGATACCCCAAAGCTTGCATGTGCACACGTAATTGATGCGAACGGCCAGTCACAGGAAAAAGACGTACAATTGTCGTTTTTTCTTCTCTTTTCGCTACTTGATATAAAGTTTTTGATGGTTTCCCATCTTCAAAGCAGACTTTCTGTTTAGGCCGATTTGGCCAATCGCAAATCAGGGGTAATTCAACCGCCCCCTCGTCAAGTTCCATTACGCCCCACACGCGAGCGTAATAAATTTTATGCGTTAAACGGTATTGAAACTGCTTTTTCAATGCCCCTTCCGCGTATTTATTTTTTGCCAGCACCATCAAGCCAGAAGTCGACATATCCAAACGATGCACAACTTGGATCTCTGGATATTGCTCAGCCAAACGACTCCACATACTGTCGTGATGCTCAGGCAAGCGTCCTGGAACCGACAGCAGACCTGAAGGTTTATTCACCGCGAGAATCTGATCATCTTCATAGACAATATCAATCCAAGGATCTGTGGGCGGCGTGTATTCAAGCATAGCCATCGAAGGTTTCTCCTAAAAAAATCGGCGCATTATAACAACCTCTCCGCCAAGCCAATAGAGAAGAGTCATCTTAGTTTCGTTAAATCACGAAATCGTCAGTAAGTTAGCCTTGCTTAGAAATATCACTTGAAATGTAACTTAAAATTGACAGATTAACTGGGTGTGATATTGATTGATGAGCTTGACATTAAAGTCAGCTTCAAAAGCAAAAATTATAAATAACACAACATCAAGTCTAAGGAACAAGAATGGAACACAGCGTCCCTTATCAATCGGCCAAACGTTTAACCCTGCCACAACTGCTTCGTTCACTCGGGCCGGGCATTATGATGGCAGCAGCAGCCGTCGGCGGCTCTCATCTCGTCGCATCAACTCAAGCAGGTGCAATTTATGGCTGGCAACTCGCAGGCCTCATTTTGCTAGTCAACTTATTAAAATACCCCTTTTTTAAGGCTGGCATTCAATACACCATGGGGACAGGCAAAAGTTTAGTACAAGGCTATGCTCATCTCGGGCGCGCTTACTTATGGGTTTTTGCCCTCTTAAGCGTGGTATCGGCCATTATAAACACCGCCGCGTTACTGCTGTTTAGCGCCAGCTTACTGGCCTATTTTGTCCCTTTTGAGCTAGGCAATATTGTTCTTTCAGTGATTGTGCTGACCACTTGTTTGCTGATCCTTTTTGCAGGCCACTTTCGCGCGCTCGACTCACTTTCTAAAATGATTATGGCAGTACTGACAATCGCCACCTTACTCGCCGTGGTGATTGCCGTCGCAACCCCAGCGCAGATAGTGGTAGAAACCATTTCGCCTTCACCTTGGACACTCGCCGCGATCGGTTTTTTGGTGGTGACAATGGGCTGGATGCCCGCACCCATTGAGATTTCGAGCATCACTTCGGTGTGGCTCAAGCGTCAATGCCAAGAGCAGCAAGTGACGCCACAATCCGCACTATTTGATTTCAATGTGGGCTATATCGGTACTGCAATCTTGGCGATTGTATTTTTGGCGCTTGGTGCCTTAGTACTACACGGAACAGGCGTTGAGCTCTCGAAATCTGGCGTCGGCTTTTCGCATCAATTGGTCGGATTGTACGCTTCAACTATAGGTGAGTGGTCACGTTATTTAATTGCAGTGATCGCCTTTTTCTGTATTTTTGGCAGCACCATCACCGTCATTGATGGCTATTCACGGGTGATTGCAGAATCACAACGTCTTTTGCAAAACAAAGAGAGCCAAAGCCCACGTTGCTACCAAGCTTGGGTCCTCGTGGTATCGGCTTTAGCGCTAGCCATCATTGCCTTTTGGGCTTCAGCACTGATGCCAATGCTGAATTTTGCGATGATCATGGCATTTATGACCACGCCAATTTTTGCGCTGCTCAACTATATTCTGGTGACTAAAACACCTTTACCGGCTGAACTCGCAGTAGGAAAAAAACTCAAAGCGCTGTCTATCGTAGGGCTTGTTTATCTGTTTGGCTTTTTAGCGCTGTTTATTTGGTGGAAGTGGCTTATGTAACAGCAGATAAAACAAAGGCCTTATGAAAAAGGCCTTTGTTGTTTTTAATGTCCGCCACAAGGGCCAAGTAAAGGGATCAGTTATGCGTCACAACGATTAAACGCAACGAATCCAGTTGGAATTGCGCTTTACCGATGTAACCGCTTAACTCGTTGATCTGCTCTTCAATCGCGCTGATCTCTTCATCACGAATGTTCGGGTTGACTGCTTTAAGCGCCAATAAGCGCTCCAGTTCACCGTTTAAGCTCGACTGCATCTCTTTCTGCGCTTGTTCACGAATCGCTTCAACACGGCTCACAACTTGGCTTTCACTGGCAGCAATTAAGCTATGCACATCATTTTGTACCGACGTAACGAGCTTGCTGGCCAAATGACGATTCACTGGGCTTAATTGGCGATTGAAGCTTTCAAACTCAACTTGAGCAGAGAGATCATTACCACGCGCATCCATCATCAAACGGATTGGTGTTTGAGGAAGGAAGCGGCTGATACCACTGCGTTTTGGCGCTTGTGCATCCACCACATAGATCAACTCAAGCAGCAAAGTCCCAACAGGCAAAGCTTTATTTTTCAGCAGAGAAACCGCCGATGTTCCCACGCCTTCGCTCATCAGCAGGTCGATCCCGCCTTGAATCATCGGGTGTTCCCAACTGATGAAATTCATATCTTCACGCGATAATGCCGTATCACGATCAAAAGTGATGGTCGCTCCTTCATACGGCAAACCGGGGTAGCTTGGCACCATCATGTGCTCTGATGGTGTGACCACCAGCGCGTTTTCACCCCGATCATCTTGGTTTAAACCGATCGCATCAAATAAGCTCAAAGCGAAAGTAACCAAGTTAGTATCGCCATCCGTTGATGCTATACTTTCGACGATTTTCAATGCTTTTTCGCCACCGTTTGAATGCATTTCAAGCAATCGGTCACGCCCTTGTTCAAGCTGAGCCTTCAACGTTTTGTTGAGCGTTGCCGACTGTTCAATGATCTCATCCAACGTATCGATATTTCCCGAAGCCAGCATGTCAATCAGATCATCGGCATATTTATCATACACAGCGCGGCCTGTTGGGCAGGTTTCAGCAAATGCATTCAAGCCTTCATCAAACCAACGCGCCAAAATCGCTTGCGATGTGCCTTTAAGGTACGGCACATGGATATCGATATCACGGTGTTGACCAATACGATCCAAACGGCCAATGCGTTGCTCTAAAAGATCTGGGTTAAACGGCAGATCAAACATCACCAACTGGTTAGCAAATTGGAAGTTACGCCCTTCAGAGCCGATTTCACTACAGATAAGCACTTGCGCGCCACCCTCTTCTTGTGCGAAATAAGCGGCGGCTTTATCACGTTCTAAAATCGACATACCTTCATGAAAAACGGTGGCGCGAATGCCTTCACGCTCACGCAGTGCTTGCTCCAGTTGTAACGCGGTGCTAGCGCGAGAAGCGATCACTAAAATCTTTTCGCTGCGTTTTTCTTTCACTTTTTCAAGCAGCCAATTCACGCGAGAATCGAACTGCCACCAGCTTGCATCATCGCCTTCAAACTCTTGGAAAATCTCTTCGGGATAGAGCATTTTCATCGCGCGAGCCTGAGCACTGAGCTTACCGCCGATCATGCCAGCCACACGCATCGAGGTGGTATATTGCGCAGGGATTTCCATCGGCATCAAGTGCACATTACGCACAGGAAACCCTTTAATCGCAGCGCGGGTGTTTCTAAACAGCACGCGGCCTGTGCCATGGCGATCCATCAGATTATCAATCAGCTCTTGGCGAGCAGAGGCTTTGCTCTCTTCATCGGCATCGCTTTCAATAATGCGAAACAGCGGCTCAACGTCTTGCTCTGAAAGTAGCTCAGTGATTTGGTTTTTGGCTTCGTTTTGCAACTTCTCACCCGAAAACAGGGCACTGACGGAATCGGCTACAGGCGCATATTGCTCTTCTTCTTCAACGAACGCCTCGTAATCGTAAAAACGATCGGGATCGAGCAAACGCAAACGCGCAAAGTGGCTTTCACGGCCCAATTGCTCCGGCGTTGCCGTTAGCAGCAATACCGCTGGGGTGTTTTGCGCTAGCCCTTCGACCACTTGATATTCGCGGCTTGGTTTATCTTGGCTCCATTCTAGATGGTGCGCTTCATCCACCACCAATAGATCCCACTCCGCCTCAAGTGCTTGTTCAAAACGTTGACGACTTTTACGCAGAAAATCGAGCGAACAAAGCACATATTGCTGAGTATCAAAAGGGTTGTGTGCTTCAGCGAACGCTTCAACACAGCGCTCCTCATCAAAAATGGAGAAATGAAGATTAAAGCGACGCATCATCTCCACCAACCATTGGTGCTGCAAGGTTTCCGGCACCACAATCAAAATACGTTCCGCGCGACCAGAAAGCACTTGTTGATGAATGATCATCCCCGCTTCAATGGTTTTACCTAACCCCACTTCATCGGCTAATAACACGCGGGGCGCATGGCGACGGCCAACCTCATGTGCGATATAAAGCTGATGAGGAATCAGGCCCGCGCGCATGCCACATAAACCACGCATTGGGCTTTTGTGTTGTTGATATTGGTTAGTCAGGGCGCGATAACGCAACACAAAATTATCCATGCGATCAATTTGACCTGCGAACAATTTATCTTGCGGTTTGTTGAAACGGATTTGGTGGCTTAAGAAAATTTCACGTAGTGCCACGCCGCTTTCATCGTTGTCTTCGCGCGTACCGAGATAAGTGAGTAGTCCTTGTTCTTCAACAACTTGCTCAACGCGTAGCGACCAGCCTTCTTGGCTTTCAACCACATCGCCGCTATTGAACGTCACTCGTGTTACCGGGGCGTCACTGCGTGCATAAACGCGGTTTTCTTCTGATGCAGCAAACATCAAGGTCACAGTACGCGCATCAAGCGCTACTACAGTACCTAAACCAAGATCACTTTCTGTATCGCTTATCCAGCGTTGCCCCAAAGCAAAACTCATGAATCGACTACCTTATTTATTTGGAATGGATTGTATCGATCTGCTACCACGTGAAGGCAACTCCTAATTATGATTGTTGTTGGAGTGTGGTGCAGAAAAAGGTCGCTAATCTTACTTGATGGCGTGATACAGGTCACGTGTAAAGCGAAGGATAACCAAGATTTTTTTCTTCAACTTTTGGTTGACATCAAACTGTAAGAAATCGGTGGCATTTGTAGTAAACAAGGTTGCTATACTTGTTGTAACGATGCTTGCTTTGCCAGTCAAAAGGATGACTCTGGCACGAAGCATGCAGACCAAACAGACAATGAGTATCAACACAGGCTTGCAGTAAGTCATCGAGCAATCGAGTCACTACCGGCATCCATTGATCGATAACCTCTACTTGCTAGCACCTTTTGTTAAGCACGCTGCACAGCAGCAAGGAGACGCTTATGGGCGATACCGATCGGAAACTGTTTGTACTTGATACCAACATCCTGCTTCATGAACCTTTAGCCATTTACTCCTTCCAAGAGCATGACGTGGTCATTCCGATGACCGTTCTTGAAGAACTTGACCGGATCAAAGACAGCAAACGCGATGTTGCACGAGATGCGCGGGTCGCGATTCGTGCTTTAGAGCACTTATTCCACGATGCCACCCCAGACGAAATTACCGAAGGTATTCCATTTTCTAAAGAGGCCAGCAAGACGGGAACTATCTCGATCCTTGCCGACTTTGAGTTGCAAGAAACCGTCAAAGCCTTTGCTGACAAAGCCGGCGACAACCGTATCCTCAACGCTGTACTTTACCTGCAAGCGAAACGAGCGCCACGCGCTGTAGTTCTCATCACCAAAGACATCAACATGCGATTGCGCGCTAAAGGTGCAGGTGTGCGCTATGTTGAGGATTACCGCACTGACCAATTGATTGATGATGTGCAGTACCTGACCAAAGGCTTCCAAGTTCGTGAAGGAAATTTTTGGAACAACGTCGATGAAGTTGAGAGTAGAACCGTCGGCGGAAAAGCCTTCCATACGTTAGATAAAGCGCCGTTTGATCCGACCTTTATTAATCAATATGTCATTGATGAAGAGAGCGATTTTGCGGCGCGCGTGCATGAAATCAACGCAGAAAAAATTACGCTGCTTGATATTGGCCGCGAGAGAATGATGCACCGCAAAGCGTGGGACATCACCCCGAAAAATATCTACCAAGCGATGGCACTTGATGCCTTGCTTGATCCAAGCATTGATTTGGTGATTTTAACCGGAGCCGCTGGTAGCGGGAAAACGCTGCTCGCGATGGCCGCCGCTCTTGAGCAAACCATTGAGAAGAAGATGTTCGATAAGATTATCGTCACCCGTAACACGCCAGATATCGGAGAATCGATCGGCTTCTTACCCGGAACAGAGGAAGAGAAAATGATGCCGTGGCTGGCGGCGGTTACGGATACATTGGAAGCCTTGCACAAAAATGATCACTGCACCGAAGGTTCACTCAAATACATCTGCGATAAAGCCAATATCCAGTTTAAATCGATCAACTTTATGCGTGGGCGCTCAATCCAAAATGCCTTTGTGCTACTCGATGAGTGTCAAAATTTAACCGCTTCTCAAATCAAAACTATCATCACGCGCTGTGGTGAGGGCACTAAAATTGTCTGTTCTGGTAACTTAGCGCAGATTGATTCCCACTACTTAACCCCGGTGACCTCGGGTTTGACCTACATGGTTGAGCGCTTTAAAAACTTCGAAGGCAGCGCCAACATTCACTTAAACGGCGTCGTTCGCAGCCGCTTGGCCGAATTCGCTGAAGAGAATTTATAGTCACATTAGGCGAGATATTATTAATATCTCGCCTTTATTTTAAAATAATTATTCACAAATTTAGCATTTATATGTTTTACTAAGGCCATTCATCATTCACCGTTTAGGACTGGGATATGGCTTTCAATTTACGCAACCGCAACTTTCTCAAACTGCTCGATTTCACGCCGAAAGAGATCCAATTTCTGCTCGATCTCTCTGCTGATCTCAAAAAAGCGAAATACGCCGGATCAGAACAGAAAAGATTAGCGGGTAAAAATATTGCGCTGATTTTTGAGAAAGCCTCAACACGGACGCGATGTGCATTTGAAGTGGCCGCGTTTGATCAAGGCGCTCAAGTCTCTTACATCGGGCCATCAGGGTCACAAATTGGTCATAAAGAGTCGATGAAAGACACCGCGCGCGTACTCGGAAGAATGTACGATGGCATCCAATATCGCGGTTTTGGACAAGAAATTGTCGAAGAGCTTGGCGCACATGCTGGCGTTCCTGTATGGAACGGGCTCACCAACGAGTTCCACCCAACACAGATTTTAGCTGACTTTTTAACCATGATTGAGCATGGCCGTGGTAAACAGTTGCACCAAGTGTCACTGGCTTATCTAGGCGATGCACGCAATAACATGGGCAATTCACTGATGGTGGGCGCAGCAAAAATGGGCATGGATATTCGCCTCGTCGCACCCAAACAGTTTTGGCCAGAAGCATCACTCGTCACCACTTGCCAAAAAATTGCCGAGCAGACGGGAGCCAAAATCACGCTCACTGAAAATGTACAAGAAGGCGTGCAAGGATGCGATTTTCTCTATACCGACGTTTGGGTTTCCATGGGCGAATCAGCCGATGCATGGGATGAACGCGTGGCCTTAATGACGCCTTACCAAATCAATATGAATGTGATCAAGCAAACTGGTAATCCACAGGTAAAATTTATGCACTGCTTGCCTGCGTTTCATAACGACGAAACCACCGTAGGCAAAGAGGTGGCGGAAAAATATGGCATGAAAGGGTTGGAAGTCACCGAAGAGGTGTTTGAGTCTGAATATTCGATTGTGTTTGATGAAGCTGAAAACCGCATGCACACCATCAAAGCTGTGATGGTCGCGACTCTCGGCGCTTAAAAAACAAGGCAACAATGGATCGAAGCCCGATGAGCTTACATGAGTAAGTGATTTGGGTGAGTGAAAGCAGCTAACGCCGCGACAGTGCCAATGATGAAGAGGATTGTTAGGTAATCGCTTGCGCTCACACAACGAAAGCGTATAATTCCCAGTAATTTGTCTGAGGGGTAGCCATGAAAACGGACGTTGTTATTCACATCTACAACGCAATTCGATTCAATGTAGGTCAGCGTGCTGACTTACTGGGCGCGTTATTTTTCCCCTCTCTTGATTTTTAAAGCCTCCCTATTGGGGGGCTTTTTTATGGCTACTAGAAAATTATAGGGAAGACGACCATGGTGAATTCGCTTTATCAAAAGCACATTATTTCGATTCCGGAGCTCTCTCGTGACGAGCTGGAATTGATTGTGAAAACCGCAGGCCAACTCAAAGCGGAACCAAAACCAGAGCTGATTAAGCACAAAGTGGTAGCAAGCTGCTTTTTTGAGCCGTCGACTCGTACTCGTTTGTCTTTTGAAACCGCTATTCAACGCATCGGCGGCAGCGTGATTGGCTTTGATAATGGTGGCAATACGTCACTGGCGAAAAAAGGCGAAACACTGGCCGATTCAGTACAAGTGATCTCCTCTTATGTGGATGCGTTTGTGATGCGCCACCCCCAAGAAGGCGCAGCGCGTTTAGCCTCTGAATTTTCAAACGGCGTTCCTGTGATTAACGCTGGCGACGGCGCTAACCAGCACCCAACCCAAACACTGCTTGATTTGTTCACCATTGCCGAAACACAAGACCGTTTAGATAACATTAATATCGCCTTTGTTGGCGACTTGAAATATGGCCGAACCGTCCATTCTTTAACCCAAGCTTTGGCTAAATTTAACCACATTCGCTTTTTCTTTGTTGCGCCGGATGCGCTGGCTATGCCTGACTATATTTGCGAAGAGTTAGATGATGTAGGCATTGAGTACAGCCTGCACACCGATATGGAAAGCGTTATTCCACAGTTAGATATTCTGTATATGACGCGCGTCCAAAAAGAGCGCTTTGATGAATCAGAGTACGCGCACATTAAATCGGCGTACATTTTGACAGCCGCCATGCTTGAAGGTGCGCGCGATAACTTAAAAGTGCTACATCCGCTTCCGCGCGTGGATGAAATCACCGTTGATGTGGACAAAACGAAGCACGCTTACTTCTTCCAACAAGCAGAAAACGGGGTCTACGCCCGTGAAGCTTTGCTGGCGCTTGTGTTAAACGAAACCCTGTAATAAAGGAGCCCCAACCATGACTAAAGAGACTCAATTGCAGGTTGAAGCCATTAAAAACGGCACGGTTATCGACCACATTCCTGCACAAATCGGTATTAAAGTATTAAAGTTATTCGATATGCACAATTCTCATCAACGTGTCACGATTGGCTTAAATTTACCCTCTTCCGCGCTGGGCGCAAAAGATCTGCTGAAGATTGAAAATGTGTTCATTAATGAAGCCCAAGCCAATAAATTAGCACTTTATGCACCGCATGCGACTGTCAACCAAATCGAAAACTACCAAGTGGTGAAAAAGCTAGCGTTGACACTGCCTGAGCAGATCAATGATGTTTTTGCCTGCCCAAACAGCAACTGTATTTCCCACAATGAACCGGTCGAAAGCAGCTTTAAGGTTTTCGAAAAGAAAAACGATATTCGTTTGAAATGTAAGTATTGTGAGAAAGTTTACTCACGTGAGATTGTGACCGAACGCGAGTCATAATTAACCCCGTTTAAGTCTATCGATGCCTCACTTTAGTGGGGCATTTTGCACTTTACCTGCCGTTTCTTTAAAGGCAAACTGACGCCTACCCTTCACATAAAA
The DNA here is from genome assembly GCF_002241375.1 of Vibrio sp. V19_P1S1T109. Classification (NCBI taxonomy): domain Bacteria; kingdom Pseudomonadati; phylum Pseudomonadota; class Gammaproteobacteria; order Vibrionales; family Vibrionaceae; genus Vibrio; species Vibrio sp. V19_P1S1T109. Next base: position 16,171 of record NZ_NDIM01000318.1, read on the forward strand.
ACAGATGGAACACAATCATGACTAAAGTACTTCATACCGAATCCGCTCCTGCCGCAATTGGCCCTTATGTACAAGGTGTCGATCTTGGCAATATGGTGCTAACTTCAGGGCAAATTCCAGTCAACCCAGTCACCGGCGAAGTGTCAGCAGATATCGCAGTGCAGGCTCGTCAATCTCTCGACAACGTAAAAGCCGTGGTGGAGTCTTCTGGCTTAACGGTTTCTGACATCGTAAAAATGACTGTATTTGTTAAAGATCTGAATGATTTTGGTACGGTGAATGAAGTCTACGGTAAATTTTTTGATGAGCATAACGTGGCAAACTACCCTGCGCGTTCATGCGTAGAAGTCGCTCGCTTACCTAAAGATGTGGGTATTGAAATTGAAGCGATTGCGGTACGTAAGTAAGCATTGCTCATAATCAGCACAGTGTAAGCACCACCAGCATGCCACTCTGACGTGAATGTGCTTTTTCAAACCTCGAACCCCGTTCGAGGTTTTTGTTTAATCCAAAAAAAATCAATTTTTACACCTCATACTTGCTACTTTAGGGTTAGTCACCAACACTTATCGTACTTTTGAACCGTTCGAGGTAGTGAGATGCAAGGGATTATCTATACCGTTCTTTCTGATTTAGTCATCGAAAAATTTGGCGCACTGTTTTGGGATCAAATGCTCGAGGATTTAAAACCTAGCTCTCAAGGCATCTACACCGCTGGAGAGCAATACTCCGATGACGAACTGCTTGCAATGGTGGCTTATTTGAGCGAGCAGAAAAACATCCCCACTGATGATTTAGTCCGGCTTTATGGGCAATACCTATTTTCTCGCCTGTACAACAGCCTTCCTGAAAATTATCCAAATAAAAACAACTTATTAGAGTTTTTGATTTCGGTCGATCAAGTGATCCATAAAGAAGTGAAGCGGCTCTACCCCGATGCCTATTTGCCGCAATTTCAATGTAAAAGCGAGGGCGATCGATTAACCATGTATTACACCTCGAAAAGAAAATTGTGCGCTGCGGCAGAAGGACTCATCATCGGCGCTTCAGAACAATTTGGTGAAGAAGTCGAAATCGAGCAGCCCCAATGCATGCATCATGGTGCTTCATTTTGTGAAATTGTTGTCACCTTTAAGGGTAAACATGAGTGAAATAGAGCAATACCAACGCATTTATGAGCGTGAGCGTCAGGCTCGTTTGCTGGCAGAGCGGTTACTGCAAGAAAAAAGCCGCGAGCTCTACGATAAAATTTTAGAGCTGCAAGAGACTCTAGATCAACTTCATAGCGCGCAAGCACAGCTTGTACAATCAGAAAAAATGGCCTCCGTCGGTCTGCTGGCGGCTGGCGTTGCTCACGAGATCAATAACCCAATCGGTTTTTGTCTGAGTAATTTAAATACGCTGCGTGATTACTCTCACGCCTATATAGGAATTGTCGCTTTGGTAGCACAGCACAAAGCCGAAATTGCTAACACGGATTTCTACCGCAATTATCAAGATTATTATCAACGCCATGATATTGGTTTTGTCGAAAGTGATTTAACTGACATGCTTCAAGAGACTTCGGGTGGATTGCTCCGCGTAAAAGATATTGTCACTAGCCTACAAAGCGTTTCTCACTCCAGTGATGGCCGATTTGTCGAGTGTGAATTAAATTCGTGTATTGAATCAACACTACACATGGTCTGGAACCAATTTAAATATACGATGGAGGTCGAGCAGCGATTGGATGAGGCTTTGCCGAAAATCAATGGGATATCAGCAGAGCTACAACAAGTGTTTATGAACCTATTTATTAACGCCTCTCACGCTTGCGAAGCACAAGGAAAGTTAACGATTAGCACAGATTCTGTGGTCGAAAAAGGGAAACGCTGGGTGAGGGTCACTGTGGCGGATAATGGGCATGGCATGAATCAAGACATCATCAACAAGGTGTTTGATCCTTTCTTCACCACCAAACCTGTCGGTGTAGGGACGGGTTTGGGTTTATCGATTTCATACAGTATTGTTGAAAAGCATGGTGGGAAAATGCAGGTCGAATCTGAAGTGGGACAAGGCACCACCTTCATACTTCTTTTTCCCACCATTTAGTAAAGCGGTTACTGGCTGCGTGATGTGACCTGCTTACCATCAAGCATCGCGACTTCTTCATCCAGCTGCGCTAATTTGGCCATCATCTGCTCACGGCATAATGTCGCTAATTCCCGTAAATTTTCTTTTCCATATCCTTCAATACTGATCGGTGGCAGCATCTCAACAATTACATGACCATTGTCCCAACGGTTCAGCTTAATATCATTAGTTGAGCTACAAACGATGGGGATAATCGGTACACCTGCGCCAATTGCCGCATGAAATGCACCCATTTTAAAGGGCAGCATGCCACGGCCACGCGAGCGAGTACCTTCTGGAAACATCCACACAGACACATCACTGGTTTTTATGCTATCGACAACTTGATCAATGGTGCCTTTGGCTTTGTTTCGATTGGATCTATCAATTAAAATATTCCCTGCTAACCAATACAACTGACCAAACACAGGTGTCCAAACTAAACTTTTTTTCCCTACTGTCACGACTTTCGGCGTTACCGCCGCAGCAACAGTACACAGATCCCAGTTATTTTGATGATTCGCAATGTAGATGTGCTGGCCGCGTTGATAAGCATCTTCTGGGATACGCAGTTCTAATTTAATACCCATCAATTTTGACATACGGGCGAATAAACGCCCAAACGTAAATACATGTTTTGGATTACGTGGACTAAGTAAGCAGTAACCACATCCAAAAACAAACATCACAATGGCAAACAGTGCGACTGCCAATAGACGCAAAAGAGCAATCATTTCAGTTCTCCATGGAACAAAGATAAAAAATGAGCAAGGATAAAAAAGCCGAAACCCAGAGATTTCGGCTCCATTGCATGAGCGAGAGTTTAACTGCTGACTTGAATGCGCTCAATATTAGCGCCAAGAGCCGACAGTTTATCTTCAATTCTTTCGTAACCGCGATCGATATGGTAGATGCGATCGACGATGGTTTCACCTTTTGCGATACAACCGGCAATCACTAGGCTGGCTGAGGCACGTAGATCGGTCGCCATCACCTGCGCGCCACTCAACGATTCCACATCACCACAAATCACTGTATTCCCTTCAATCTCCGCTTTTGCTCCCATACGCATCAGTTCAGGAACGTGCATAAAACGGTTTTCAAAGATGGTTTCAGTGATCTTGCCACCACCTTTTGCCATCATATTGAGTAGGGTAAATTGTGCTTGCATATCGGTTGGAAAGCCAGGATGAGGCGCAGTGCGAATCGAAACCGCCTTAAGCTCTTTTCCGGTCATATCAAGGCTTATCCAGCCCTCACCTGTTTCAATCTCAGCGCCCGCTTCTTCCAGTTTTGCTAACACGGCCTCTAACAAATGCGAGTGAGTGTTGTGGCAAACAATTTTTCCGCGAGAAACAGCCGCCGCGACTAAAAACGTGCCCGTTTCAATGCGATCAGCCACAACAGCGTGTTTACCACCACCCAAACGTTCAACACCTTCAATGGTAATGGTATCGGTGCCTGCACCTGACACTTTTGCACCCAGCTTATTCAAAAACAGTGCGGTATCGACAATTTCAGGCTCACGCGCAGCGTTGTCGAGCACGGTTGTGCCTTCGGCAAGGGTTGCGGCGCACATAATGGTAATGGTGGCACCCACGCTCACTTTATCCATGACGATGTGTGCACCTTGTAGACGACCTTCGACACTGGCTTTCACGTAGCCATCTTCTAAGGTGATGGTGGCACCAAGCTGCTCTAAACCGTGAATATGCAGATCGACAGGACGAGCGCCAATGGCACAGCCTCCAGGTAGCGAAACTTGGCCATAACCAAAACGAGCCACTAATGGACCGAGAGCCCAAATAGAAGCACGCATGGTTTTGACTAAATCATACGGCGCGCAATATTCATCAATTTGACTAGGATCGACATGAACTGAGCCATTACGTTCGACTTTAGCGCCTAAACGTTTGAGCAGTTCCATTGTGGTATCAATATCGCGAAGGTGTGGCACATTGGCCACTTCTACTGGCTCAGAGGCCAAAATAGACGCAAATAAAATAGGCAGTGCAGCGTTTTTGGCACCTGAAATGGTCACTTCACCTTGAAGAGGTTGTGTTGACCCAATAACTCGAAACTTTTCCATCAATAAACCTTACAGCGACATCAACTTTTTATCACGAGCCCACTCTGTTGGTGTGAACGCTTTAATAGAAAGGGCATGAATGTCGTTTCTTTGAATGTACTCCATCAGTGGAGCATAAATAAGTTGTTGTTTTTTAACGCGACTCATCCCTGCAAAACAAGCATCAACAGCGATAACTTCATAGTGGCTACCTTCACCTTTGACGTGGATCTCTTCAAGGTTTAGTGCTTGTTCTAATAACTGTTGTACTTTTGCGCTATCCACAATGTTCCCCTGCTTAATTCTTTATATGTTGAGCCATTAAACGATCAATGTTGCTCAATTGGAATAGTGTGCGCAGTTGCTCTGGCACGAAACTGAGCATTATATGACAGTTTCGTTTTTTTGCATGCTCTATTAGGTGGATTAACATCACCATTCCGGCAGAGTCTATGCGCTCAACGTTTTTCAGTTCAATCTCAAACTGTGTACTCACCGGGTTCCATTTTTGGATAAACGCCCATAAATCAGGCACATGCTCTCTGTCTAATGCGCCCGACAAAGCCGCAATCGGCATATCAGTTTGATGCCACTGCGGATGAATCATTGCGCTTTACCTTCAAAACGGATCGGCTGATCCGCCAATTGTTGCAGTTCATTGGCAACCGCTAAGATGCCATCTTGGCGAATTTTACCGCTCCATTCAGATTGCTTACTGGAGAGCAAACTCACTCCTTCTGCAATCATATCAAAGACTTGCCATTCGCCATTTTTCTCTTTGCGCAATTTAAACTCAAGTTTGATGTTAGGTCGTGGCGTATCAATAATATCCACCTTCACGCTGGTAATGCGTTTATCATCCGACACCGCCTGTTCAGGCTCGAACTCAATAATTTGGTTACTGTATTGAGTCAATACTTGCGCGTATGCACTGACAAGATAGGCACGAAATGCGGTGATGAAAGTTGCGACATCTTCACGCTTGGCCCCTTTTAAGTTTGGGCCCAATAACTTCAGTGCCGCATACTGCTCATTGACGTAAGGCATCAGCTCCTGTTCCACGATTTCTTTCAAATATTCAGGATGGTGGTGAATCGCTTCTTGTTCGGCTTTCAAACGAGTAAATGCCGTTTCAGACACCTGCTTCATCATGGTATAGGGCTGGGTTTTATCCACATTGGCCGCTTGCACAAACATAGCGGCAAAGAGGGTAAATACAAAAATCAACGTCCGTTTAAACACTGTTGTCACTCCTTACCTTTTTCTTGTGAGCCACCACCGACGCTATACAGCACTTGGCCAATCAAATCTTCTAATACGAGGGCGGATTTTGTGTCTTCAATTAAGTCGCCCTCTTTTAACATCTGTTCATCTTCAAAGACAAACCCGGGCACAAGCCCAATGTACTGCTCACCAATCAATCCAGAAGTTAGAATTTGCACACTCGACGTTTCTGGAAATTGATCATATTGACTGTTAATAGCCATAGTAACCACAGGCAGCAAGCTCTCTCTATCGAGTTTAATCTCGGCCACTCGCCCAACGACTACACCACCCACTTTGACTGGCGAGCGCACTTTTAAACTACCGATATTGTCAAATTCAGCTTTCAATTGGTAAGTATGGTTGGAACCCAACCCTTTTACGTCAGCGACCTGAAAAATCATCACCAGAATTGCGCAAATTCCAGCAAGGACAAAGCTACCGACCCAAAGTTCTATTTTTCGTGTTTGCTGCATGATTAATTCCCAAACATCAATGCGGTGAGTACAAAGTCTAGCCCTAATACAGCTAAAGACGAATGCACTACGGTTCTTGTGGTGGCACGGCTAATACCTTCCGAGGTTGGAATAGCATCGTAACCGTTAAACAGTGCAATCCAAGTCACTGTGATGGCAAACATCACGCACTTGATCATACTGTTGCCAATATCTTGTCCTAGCTCTACCGATGACTGCATCGCAGACCAAAAACTGCCGTGATCAATCCCTTTCCAATCCACTCCAACAAGCTGACCTCCCCAAATGCCGACCGCCATAAAAATCATCGCTAGCAACGGCATTGATATTAGCCCAGCCCAAAAGCGAGGAGCGATAATACGTTTGAGCGGATCAACCGCCATCATCTCTAAACTGGAAAGCTGCTCGGTGGCTTTCATCAGGCCGATCTCAGCGGTAAGTGCAGAACCAGCACGCCCAGCAAACAGCAGCGCAGTCACCACGGGCCCAAGTTCACGCAATAAAGAGAGCGCAACCATCTGCCCAAGGCTACCTTCCGCGCCGTAATCGACCAAAATCACATAGCCTTGCAGGCTCAACACCATGCCAATGAACAAGCCAGAAACGACAATAATCGCCAGCGACTGAACACCAACACTGTAGAGCTGCTTCACTAACAATGGAAAATTCTGAATAGGCCGTGGGCGGCTCACTAATGCGCCAAACAGCATCAAGCTAGCTTTGCCAAAGGCTTGGCAAAATTCGAGCGTACGGCGACCGAGCCCTTCAATCCAGTCAGTCAATGTAGACATCATGAGAATAAATCCTTTTCTAGGCTTTGCGCTGGAAAGCGAAATGGTACTGGGCCATCAGCCTCGCCTTGTAAAAATTGTTGTACGCGAGGATCGCTATTTTGATAAAGATCGTTTGGCGTTCCTTTGGCAATCACTTTGCCGTCAGCCAGCAAATAAACCCAATCGGCAATGCTCATCACTTCAGGAACATCATGAGAGACCACTATCGAGGTCACCCCCAAAGCTTGATTCAAATTGCGGATCAATTCCACCAGCACGCCCATGGTGATCGGGTCTTGCCCCACAAACGGCTCATCATACATGATCAGTTCCGGATCCAGCGCAATCGCGCGCGCTAATGCAGCCCTTCTTGCCATACCACCGGATAATTCGCTCGGCATGAGCAAGGCGGCACCGCGCAGACCAACCGCTTCTAATTTTAATAAAACTAATGTCTTAATCAGCGATTCATCTAATTGAGTGTGTTCACGTAAAGGGAAAGCCACATTATCGAACACATTTAAAT